>CAZHWT010000086.1:0-1103 GCA_964536215.1 uncultured Candidatus Saccharibacteria bacterium | reverse complement strand
CGGATTGCTCCTTCTCCGACGGGGTTTCCGCACGTGGGGACGGCGTATCAGTCTTTGTTTGATTATGTATGGGCGCGTAAGCACAACGGGCAGTTTGTGTTGCGGTTGGAGGATACGGATCGGGCTCGATTGGTGGAGGGGTCGGATAAGAATATTTATGAGACGTTGGCTTGGTTGGGGTTGCGCTATGATGAAGGGCCGGATGCGGGTGGTGAGTATGGGCCCTATGTACAGTCCGAGCGGTTAGAGCTGTATCAAGATTACGCTGACGAATTGGTGGTAAAGGGGCATGCGTATTATTGTTTTTGCACTTCGGAACGGCTGACGGAAATGAGGTTGGAGCAGCAGAAGAATCACCAGCCGCCCAAGTATGACCGGCATTGTCTGGGACTGTCGCCGCAAGAGGTGGAGAAGAATTTGGATGCGGGTATCCCCAAGGTTATCCGGATGCTTGTACCCGAGGGCGAGACGACCTTTGAGGACCGGGTGCGAGGGACGATTACGTTTAATAATGTTGAGATTGATGACCAGGTGCTGGTTAAGTCGGATGGGTTTCCGACCTATCATTTGGCGGTGGTGGTGGACGATCATTTAATGGAAATTAGCGATATTATCCGGGGTGAGGAGTGGATTTCGTCGACGCCTAAGCACGTGCTGCTGTATCAGTTTTTTGGCTGGGATATGCCGACCTTTGCTCATTTGCCGCTGTTGCTGAACCAGGATAAGTCAAAGTTGTCTAAGCGCAAGAACGATGTATCGTTGCAGTCGTATAAGGAGCAGGGATATTTGCCGGAAGCGCTAATTAACTTTTTGGCTCAGCAGGGTTGGAGTCATCCAGAAGGTAAGGATATTTATTCGTTGGATGAGATGGTTCACTTGTTTACTTGGCAGGCGGTGCAAAAGACGGGCTCGATTTTTTCGTTTGACAAGATGAAGTGGTTTAATGGGCAGTACATAAGAGCGTATAGCGTGGAGCGGTTAGCGGATATGCTGACTGATTACTCCAAGCACTCAAAGTCGGAAATTACTAGGGTGTTGCCGCTGGTGCATGATAGGTTGGTGCTGTTGAGTGAGTTTGATGAGTTGGTGGAGTTTTTGTTTAG
>CAZHWT010000085.1:0-1529 GCA_964536215.1 uncultured Candidatus Saccharibacteria bacterium | reverse complement strand
CAACATCGGTTCATGCGCCGTACTACGCCAAGATCGTTGCAGGATACGCTGTTCGTCGTCGGCTCGAAGATGCTGGCTCCCAGATCGTTCGCAAGGCACATGAGACTGGTTCCGATCTGACATCGGTTCTGGCAGATGTGAACCAAATTCTTGAAGAGGCCACAACGGGAATTAGCCACGAGGGTGCGAAAGAACTAAGCGACATCGCTGCCGACTATCTCGCTCGCTTCAACGACCCACCGCCACCCCGGGTGATGTTTGGGATGTCTGAACTCGATGCACTGGTAGGCGGGATGCGACCAGGCAACCTCGTGGTAGTCGGCGCGTCAACATCCGTCGGCAAATCAGCGTTTGCACTTCAAGTCGCGTTTCACAACATCAGCGTCATGGGCACACCGACCCTAATCTTCTCGACCGAGATGTCCGACCAAGATTATTTCGGCCGAATGGTCGCACGAGAAGCTCGCGTTGCATTCCGGCGCGTGATGGATGGCGCCAGTGCGATGCGGCCAGAAGAGCGGGAACGGGTGCTGAACGCGACACGGCAAATGCAGACGTTACCTATGGCGATCATCGACAAAGGACGTGCACCGGTCGAGGCGCTGTATCGCCGTTGCCGTGACTACATCACAAACAACGACATCAAGCTGCTGGTTGTGGACCATATGGCGGACCTGTTCGCCAAACGGCGCACCCAAAACCGCAATGACGAGATGACAGTGATCGTTGGCACGCTCAAGCAGCTTGCGTTGGAAATGAAGATTCCCGTGTTGGTGCTGCATCAGCTGAATCGTGGCACGACGAAGCGGGGGAATGAGACAACGGTGCCAATGCTCTCTGATCTGCGAGATAGCGGTTCAGTTGAGCAGAACGCTGACATTGTGATCTTCCTGCATCGCCCAGGTCAGTACGACTCCAACCAATCTCCAACCGACGCACAAATCATCGTAGCGAAGCACCGTAACGGTCCGAAGGGAAGGATCAAAGTGTTCTTCAACACCGAGTTGACATGTTTCGAGGAACTTAGCCAGCTTCGAGCTGTGAATGGGAAGGAAGCCTAGTGTTTCGACCTATGACCATGTGTATTGGGATCCCCACCGTTGATGCCGCAACAGCAGGGATCTCCTACGGATCGGTGGCGTTGCTGGCGAGTGACGTCCCCAACCTACCAGATGTTATGGCTCACCACATTATCGCCTCTGAACCAGACTACGAGCTGGCGTCACTCAACGTTCACGAGCAAACAGACACCAGCATCATCGAGCACTTTATCAGATCATCAGGCCATATCCATCACGCCATTCATCTGGCCATCGTTGGCGGACTCGACAACCTAACTCCGCAACATGGCTATACCGACGAGCCGCGATTCGTGAGCGTCTGTCGCGAGCTCAAGGGCATTGCACGCGAGTTCGATGTCGGCATTCTGGCAATTGGATCGAGCGGTGTTGGCGCCCCTGATCCCGTTAATGATGACTGGATGGGGATGGTCGATCTGGCAATGACGCTGGAGATGCTAACGGAGGAGG
>CAZHWT010000084.1:0-1580 GCA_964536215.1 uncultured Candidatus Saccharibacteria bacterium | reverse complement strand
CTCGTCGGAATCGCTCACCGGCAGCTCCCCCGACCCCCGCAACGCCCCTCCCGCCGACCCCCGCAACGCCCCTCCCCCCGACCCCCGTCACCGGCGGCGCCTCGATCGTCGGCGGCATGCGCGGCGACCCGCTCGACGAGATCGAAGACGTCTTCCACGCCCGCGACGGCCTCTACCGCGACCTGGCGGACCTCGTCATCGAGACCGATGGGCTCGACGAAACCGGCGTGGTCGACAAGCTCCTCGAAGCCGGCACGGCCGCACACTCTTGAGTCACGCGCCGCCGCATCCCACCGAATGCGCCGCCACGCGCAAAAACAACGCCGCGCGCGGACGAGATGAAGCAAAACGGATCACTGATCCGCGCCGAACGTCCGCGGCGTGTTATCACCCCCACATCCGGCGATGAATTGCACGCTGAATCGCGCAATAACCGCACTCGGACGTGAGACTGCGCCGCGCTGTCGACGGTAAAAATGATTCTTACCGCGGTAAAAATGATTTTGACCGCAGTAAAAATGATTCTGACGACGGTCAAAATCATTCAGACGACGGTCAGAATGGCTGAGACGATGGTCAAAATCATTCAGACGATGGTCAGAATGACTCAGACGATGGTCAGAATGGATCAATCGACGGTCAGAATCACGCAGTCGACGGTCAGATTGAACCAGTCGAGCGGCAGTGCTGCGCAGTCACGCCCATGACCCGGCAAGCGGGTGGCATGCCCACGCGGTACGCCGCGCGGGGCTGCTGGTGGCATGTCGGTGGGGCGCGAGGCGCTGCGATGGCAGGGGGAGTACCCCCTGCCCGACCCCAGAAGACGTGCCGCCTGCGGCGGCGCGTTCGTCGTGACGGGGTTCCCACCGCACGTACAATGAACTCCGATGACGCCATGGGTCCTTTGCAACGATCGCCAGGTGCGGCCTCTTGCCTGGCCGGAGGTGGCGCGCATCACCCGCGACATCTGCTTCCTGTACCACGAACTCGTCGAGTACCGCTCCATCATGGGCGATCTCAACTACGCGGAGTTGTACACGTTGCCGTACTGGGAGTACCTGGAGATCGGCGATCTTCCGCCCGCCGAGGCGGACTTCATCAGGGATGGCTCCCTTGTCATGATGCTGGCGATGGCGTGGGATGTGATCGACGGCTCCGGCAGTTACCTGCTGGCGGAGGAGCGGCTCGGCAAGTGCCTGGCGGCTGTTCGCGGCCTCGACGATCGTCAGAGCCACGCCAGGGATGCACGCGCCGTCAAACTCGTCCAGATCGTTCGAAGCACGCTCGAATCGCTCACGCCAGATGCAGTGAAGAGCACCGACCTCCTCAGCGAAGACGCCGACTGGGTGCATCGCGAGTACGTGCGCGGCTATTTCGAAGAGCGGGCATCGGGCAAGTGATGGGGGTGCGGGGGCGGAGCCCCTGCATCGCAAAAAGCAGACGCCCGATGAAGCGGGTGCGCCGGATGATCGGGAAGCCGAATCGCTGCGATGCGCGCTCGCGGATGGCGTCACCCGCGAGCGAGGCGCTGCGATGGCAGGGGGAGTACCCCCTGCCCGACCCCGGGAGTCGTGCCGCCT
>CAZHWT010000083.1:0-1644 GCA_964536215.1 uncultured Candidatus Saccharibacteria bacterium | reverse complement strand
GTCAGGGGTAAACCCGAGTGCCTTCCGAGCAAATAGCGCAGGATCGTTCGCCTGTGCGACACGCGCTGGGTGATCAATGAGTGATCTACTGAACTGGTGCAGTGATGAGTTGATCAATGTCGGCTTGGATGGCCGAAAGAGTGTCGCTGTCACTCACGTTCCTCCTCACCGTGTCTGCAATAGCCGTGATGAGTAGCATCACCTCGTCAGCGGTGATCATTTGCTGCGCGGCTACGAGGCGCTTACGTTCGGAGTCCACGAGCTTGCGCCGTAGCTCAATGGCCTGCCGCACCTCTGTCCATGCTGTGTAGTCGGTTACGCCGGCGTCGATCGCCATTTCCAACCGATCTTCTGCAATCGCGATGAGCTCTGTCTTCCGCGTGCTGCGTGCTTCTCTGAATTCCTGCCACGCCTTCTGTATCGCCTCCCAGTTCTCTCCACTCTCCCCAGACTCAACACGAGTGAGCAGATCGCTGATGCGTGCATCCACGATCGAGATTTCTTCGCGGAGTGCCAGCAGTTCAGAGTCAACGAGAGATTCCTGATAACGCTCTAGGAGACGACCTGGGAGATATTTCGAGTAACGGCCGTGCTTGGTATTGGAGCGGGCTATCCCGTGGGGCTGCTTCCCGCCATGCATCCGACATCTGCCATTAGCCATAGGAGCGTTTTTGCAGGGATGCCCTGAGCGTGTCTTCGCGCCACAAATGGCCCGTGCATGGGATTCCTTAGTTTGCATGGCATTGTGCTGTGACACGTTAGGCATCGCTATGACTCTCCTGCGGGGTTACACCAATTGAGCTACACAAGGCCCGCGGCCTTCTTGATTGTCTCCATCTCACGGCGAATACTCGCCAGATTCTCTGGCGTCGCACCGTGGTCCTCCATCACCAACTGGAATGACAAGCTTATTGCTTGATTCGCCCAGCGAGTGAAGTTCGCATATTGGAGTGGCTCCCTGCTTACTCATTCTCGGGGCCTCCAGCGTTCTTCTGGACCCGGTTGATGATCGCATCGTGATAATCAAGCACGAGCGATTCGGCGAGATTGTCTGGGATGGCGTTCTTCTTGAGCTCGCTGTAGAACATGCCAAGAAGAGTGGCGATGTCTTTGACCGCAGCGTCTCGCTGGTCACTCTGTGAAATGGTCCGAAGGTCTACCTTCTGGTCGTTCTGCATCAGGGTGTGTCCCTTCCTGCTATCAGCTAACTCGTGCAAGCAATGCCGTCGTGATTACCGTCAAGATGATGAGGATCGGCATCCTCGTGGCTGTAGTCGATGGTTACCGGCTTCATCCAGCCCAACAGGTCAGCACAGTTCAGGTCTGGTGCACTCGGTAGACAAACGTTTGTGTAACTGGGGTCGCACTGGGGAGAGTTGGAGAAATCAATGGACTGGAACGTGACGGGGTGTTCAGAGCGAGAGCAGTTCGATGCAATGCGGGTTGCACCGTTCCAGCCGTTGACACATGCCGTGACGTTGCCCCATGGGTTGGAGTTCCAGGCAATGGCGGTTTCTGAGCGTGAGCAATGGTCCGAAACTCGCAGTACGCCATTCCAGTTATTGACACATGCCTCAACATCGCCATCATCATCAGACTGCCATTGGAGTGGGGATTCAGATCGGTCGCAATGAGTGTCAATGC
>CAZHWT010000082.1:0-1661 GCA_964536215.1 uncultured Candidatus Saccharibacteria bacterium | reverse complement strand
ACGTGTAGACATACTTCTTATCGCGTAAACGTGCAAACGTGCAAACGTGCAAACGTGCAAACGTGCAAACGTGCAAACGTGCAAACGTGCAAACGATTTTGAACTACGCAATAGCAATTACCAAGCACGCCCAAGCCACCTTTTGTATATCAAATCATTCAGAAATTACAAAAATTGGCCATACATAGCCGCCGGACTCACCTAGCTACCCCTAACCTCTTCAGGCAAAGCCTCAATTGCCACACTATGCAAAACGTGGTTTCGATAATCACACGCAAAGTGGTAGCGCCATTGATTTTTTAACATTGTCGGCAAAAACAAAGGAATGTTGTCCACCACTTCACTATTAGCCACGTCGCACACCCACTCTAGAGACTTCCACTCCAAGCGCCCCTCGCGAGTATCACCCAAGATAACCCTATTCCCCACACCAGTCATATCAGCCACATAGGCATACATCCCGCCTCGTCCATTAGCAACTTGACTAAGCGGCCACGTCACGATACCGGTAAAACGAAATACCTCCAACGGCAACCGTACTCCAGCCTCCTCAAATATCTCTCGCTGAACCGAAGTCAACGGCGCTTCATCTGGCTCAATCTTGCCACCCAGCCCATTCCACAACTGCTGATTAGGCTCCTTGCGCCGGTACAGCATCAACACTCGATCCCCATCCACACCAAAACAAATCGTAAACCGCAAATCCATAGAAGCAGAAGAAGAACGTTGTATAATCATGGGCTCATCCTACGCCGAATGGTATTGTGTAATCAATACACAACTGCTAGTATTCATACACAATGAATATTTGGCTGGGGTGCACAACGGCCCAATGGCTAACCTACCGACATCAATACTTTGCTATTAGAGACTATCTCAAAGACACCGGCTGCACGGTTCTGCACGACTGGATGGACGCCGCAGATCGCGAGTACCAATCCGGCAAGGCTCACCGTGATATTCAGCACATTTTTCAAGAAATCACCACCGCCATCGATCAGGCGGACGCTATCATCATTGAATATACCGTCCCGAACTTTAGCTCCTCTCATCAAATTCACTATGCGCTACTCAAAAAGAAGCCAGTTCTAGTCATGCGCTTACAAAACGACAATCCACACTTCGAAGATTCATATATCCAAGCCATCCAAACTCCCGAACTAGTTCTTAAAAACTACACCCCAGACACCTTTAAAGAAGTTATTGACGACTTTATTGGCTATACGCGACTAGATCAGGGACAGCAACGCTACAACATTGTTCTAGGCAAGCACCACAAGCAATATCTAGACTGGGCTGCCGCCAAGTATCAAAAGTCCCGCTCCGCCTTGATTAAATCGTTACTAGATCAAGCCATGCAATCCGACCCTCAATTTACAACCTACATCCGCACCACCGACATCAACCACCCGAAAGACAACCAAGCTCCCTAACCAACAACAAAAACAGCCGCACGCTCCACTCTTTGTATAACCAAACGTGCAAACGTGCAAACGATTTTGAACTACGCAATAGCAATTGCCAAGCACGCCCAAGCCACCTGCTCTCCGACTCGCCGACTAGCCTACTCGCCTACTTGCCCACTTGCCTACTTGCCTACTCACCTACTCGCCTACTGCGGAACGCAGCATAAAACCTCAACCCCAGCGTAGGCTCAGCAA
>CAZHWT010000081.1:0-1680 GCA_964536215.1 uncultured Candidatus Saccharibacteria bacterium | reverse complement strand
GTGGTTTGCCGCCAATTCGTCAATTCGCTATTCGGATAACTACTCACTACCCACTACTCACTACTCACAAAACACCTAGGTATCCTTGGGGTCTTAGGGGTCATGGGGAAAATGGTGTATTGGGTGTATTGGGTATTTTTGGCATATGGGAATCTTGTCTACTTGCCTACGCCCGACTTGCCAACTTGACTACCTTTTATTCGTAGCATTCGTTCTTCGTAGATTCGAATATACATTCGTAATTCGGATGTTACCGATCCGTATCCTACTTCCGCTTATACAACTCCACCGCCGTCTTCATAATATCGCTCAAAAACCCGTCGCCCTGCTGCTGCAGCAATTCAACCTCTTTTGAGGTATATACCAACGGCGTCACCGACGTTAAGACTGGCTCGGTTACCCTAATCGCCTTCTTAATCCGGTCCAAAAACCGCATCGACCCCACGTGATTCGAGATAACCAAAATATCCACGCTCGACTCCGGCCGTCGCTTACCTTCGGCCGCACTGCCAAATAAATAAACTACTTCCGGCTTAAACTCCTCAACTAACCGTTCGACGGCGGGAGCAAATTCTGAGAGATCTGTTTTACTCTTCGGCACAGCTCGGTGGCTTCGTTTAAACATGCCAATGCATCCTCCTTCTCAATAAATTGGTGCGGACTCACCCGCTCAGCTGGAATAGCAAAAGGATATCGCGATACAAAGGTGGCAGCTTCCAAATCAGCTAGAGACATATACAATTGAGTCCTCAGTTCGGGTGCCTGACGCAAAATTAAAGCCATCAACCCACCTAGCCTATGTCCTCGCGGAGCATACCCATTCAGCAATACCAACAATCCTTTGAGCGCCTTTTCGGCGGCCTGTTGAGCCTGAAAGCTGGACCATTCAAAATAACCATGTTCCATACTCAGCCGTGCCGCCTCCAAATCATACTGCGACTGATCCAACCAGGACTGAGCTCGGTGCGGACTTCCCGACACGCTTATTTCTCCACCTTAACCAGCTCCTCCTCGTCACCGATTAAATTAATCCAGGTCTGCTGCAACACCCCCAGCACAAACGGATCACGGCGCTTCTTGCGGAACCGAAACTCATCTTCTGTCATAACAGTGTAGTTTATCTCGTGCCCATGCCGTTGCTGGGCCGCTTTCACAATCTCCGCCAATACATGCGTCTGAACTCGACCAATTACCAGTAAGTCTACCTCATGGCTTCGCGCCACCCGCCCCTTGACTAACGCTGCCGACATAGTTGCATGCTTAACGGACCCCAACTCTTTCTGTCGATTAACAATATCGCCACCCAAATCGGTCGTCTTAGCAATCATCCGCACCAGCTCGGGGTAAAAGACAAAATCCGTCCGTAACTGATAATACAGTCGATTAGCTCGCTCCTCCGACCGCAGTAATCCAATCTTCTGCATCCGATTCAGCTCTCGCCGCACCGCATTAACCTCTTCATCCACCAACCGCACCAACTCCCGCACATACACAAAGGCCCCGGGATTAGACAAAAACAGCTCCAATAGTTTTATGCGAACTTTAGAAATAAATAAGGCTTCAAGTTGTTTGTTCATAATCAATAATGGGTAAAATGTTTGTTCTATACCATTCTGCCCCAAGCACCCAACCAATGTCAATGCCTTTTGCCGATACGCTTGGAGAACAATGGCTCGCAAC
>CAZHWT010000080.1:0-1707 GCA_964536215.1 uncultured Candidatus Saccharibacteria bacterium | reverse complement strand
AGGATACCTAGGTGTTTTGTGAGTTCCGACCCTGGCGGGGCGGACAAGGGTGAGTAGTGAGTAGGTATGCGAATAACGAATAGGCGAATATACGAATTGGCCAAGCAGTTAATAACTACTAGCTTGTAACAAGCAGGGCAGTAACTGTGCTTGTTACAATGGGGGCTATGAAGCGATTATTGTTTGGGCTGGAATTGGTGTTTTTGGCTACTTTTTGGTGGCAGACTAGAATTAATGTGGCGGAATGGTGGCCAGAGTTGGGCACTTCACTGATGGTTGATTACTTGATGCCGTTTTTGTATTTGAGTGATGTGTTGTTTGGGGCAGTGTTGGTGGTTTGGCTGGTGGAGAAGAGAGATTGGAGATGGGTGGTGGGGGATGGGGGGTTCAAACTCACGGCTCCCTCAAGGCTCTATCTCAGGCCGCTATTTTGGGTAGTTTTGCTGCTACTTGTAGCGGCGATTTCGGTAATGGTAAATGGTAATGAGTCTTGGGGGTGGTATAGGTGGTTTAAGTTGCTAGAGGGGGTGCTATTGGCGGTGTGGGTGCGGTATCGGTGGGCGGATGCAAGTCGACGGTATTGGTATGGCTGGGTGCTATTATTGGGTTTGGGCCTGGAGTCGGTATTACTGATTGGGGAATGGTTGCGACAGGGGTCGTTGGGCTGGCAATGGGTGGGGGAATGGTGGTTTGATGTGTATACGCCGGGAGTGGCTAAAATTATATTTGATGGCCGAGAATATTTACGACCGATGGGGACGTTTGCCCATGCTAATATTGCGGCTGGAGCGCTGGTGATTAGCTTGCCGTTAGCGGGGATGTTTTTTAAGGCAGCAAGGTGGCAAGGTGGCAAGGTGGCGGGAAAGGAACGAAGAGTGAGAGGAGAGGGGGGAGAATTAGAGTTGGAATCGAAGCCAGAAACTCGAAACTCGAGACCCAGGGCTTACTACTCACTACTCACGACTCACTACCCACTAGTTTGGTTTGCCTTGATCGGCATAGCCTTATTTGTAACATTTTCGCGGTCAGCATGGTTGGTGGCGGTGGGGTTGGCGGTATGGTATTGGTTGTGGGCTTTTAATCGTGCGGGAGCTGGGTTTAAAATGCTTTATCGGAGACGAATATGGATATTATTAGGGAGTGGATTTGGCTTATTATTGTTGATTAGCCCGGTGGTGGGAGAGCGGTTTTTGAGCTTGATGGGATCCGATTCGTGGTCACTTAGCCTACGCGGTAATTTGAATGATGTAGCCTGGAGGCTGTGGCAGGAGCGTCCATGGTGGGGGGTGGGTTTGAATAGTTTTACGGTACATGTGCAGGATTATGGGGCAGTACATGGGCTCGCTTGGTGGCGTCAGCCGGTCCATAATGTGGTGTTGTTATGGTTGGCGGAAATGGGGGCGGTTGGAGTGGTAACGATGGTGGGTGTGGGTATAAGTGGGCTGGGATGGTTAGGGAGAGAAGTGTGGCTAAAGCGACGAAGCGCGAGCTTAATAGTGTGGATTTTGACAGGAGTGTGGTTGGGGATAGGAGTGTTAGGTATGGTGGACCACTACTGGTGGACTAGTCAGCAGGCGTTTTTGATGGTATGGGGAGTGGGCGGAGGGACGGTGTTGCTGCGTGATTACGAATAGGTGGCATCCGAATGTGCGAATGATGCGAATATACGAATTGGGTAACAGCCGAATTACGAATGTATATGCGAAT
>CAZHWT010000079.1:0-2088 GCA_964536215.1 uncultured Candidatus Saccharibacteria bacterium | reverse complement strand
AGCTTCCCATGCCGTATACTGTATTTGCATGCCTGCCCAGTTTTTAGATTTTTCGTTTAACTTTTACAGTTTGTTGTCGTTGTGTAGCACGTTGCTGGTGCTGGGGTTGTTGGTGGTAGTGGCGGGGCAGAAGTATCATACGGCCACCATTAGATGGCTGGAAGCGGTATTGTTTGCGGTGTTAGCGGTGGCGTTGGGTGAGTTTTTGGAGCGTTCGAGCGGGAATGCGGAAATGGCTCGAGCATTTCGGTTTATCAATATTATGGGATATATGTTTATCCCGCCGACAGTGTTGGGATTTTGTCTGTCCTTTGCTGGACGGACGGCCTGGTTTGGCAAACTGCGCTTTTATCTGCTGGCGTTTTTGCCAGCGGTTATTTTTCTCTATTTTGCTCTGACGACAAATTTGTATAAGGTTACCGATGCAGCCCTAATGCACAGGACCTATTATGGACATTGGACGGGGGATTCGGGGCCAGTGTTTATTTTTGGGTATGTGCCGTGGTTTAACGTGATGGTGTTTATTGGGTTGTGGGCATTGTGGCAGTTTTGGCATCGGCAGAAGAATAAGGAATTGCGCAGCCAGGCCCGATTGTTGTTTTTGGCTTTGTTGATTCCGACTTTAGTGGGGTTTGTAACCGACGAGATTCTGCCGTCGGTAGAGCGCGTGGAGGTGGTGGAGTTGGCGACGGTGTGTATGGCCATTACGTCGCTGTTGTTTGTGTTTGGCATGATGCGGTATCGGTTGTTTGAGGTTAATCCGGGTGAGATTGCCACGAATGTGTTGGCTAGGATGCACGAGTTGGTAATGGTGTTTAATGCTCGGTTGGAGTTGGAGTTTGTTAATGACGCGACGGTTAAGATGTTGGGCTATAAGCGGGAGGAGTTGATTGGTCAGCCATTGTCGGAGTTGTTAGAGGGATGGTGGAAGACCAATGGGCAGGAGCTGGTACGCAAAGCGGCAGCGGGTGAGGAGATTGTGAATGTGGAGACGCAGTTGGCGACGCGCAAGTTGGCTAGTTTGCCGGTGGGGTTGTCGTTGTCTGCGTATCACGATAATAAGGGGCAGGCGCTAGCGTATGTGCTGGTGATGACCGACCGACGGAATTTGCAGGAGTTGTTGCAGGTTAGGGCAGAGCGAGATAAGTTGCAGGCGACGTTGGCTTCGATGACAGATGGAGTGATCGGGTTGGATGCTGGTCGACGAATTGTGCTGCTTAATCGGGCGGCGGAGGCGATGTTTGGACTGACGGCAGATGAAGCGTATCGATTGTCGTTGGATGAGGTGGTAACGTTTATGGCGGATGAGGCGGCTGGCGAGGTGCTGCCGGCCGATGCGTTGTTGAGTCTGCCGTCTCGCGAGGGTGGGTCCAAAGCCATTGAGCGGCAGGGGTTGGTGGCGGTGCGGCAGGATAAGCGAGTGGTGGTGAATGTGGCCGGAGCTTTGATTGAGAGTAATTCGCCAGAGGAGTTGTCGGCTATTTTGATTGTGCATAATGTTTCTCGAGAGCGTGAGCTGGAGGAGATGAAGTTGGACTTTACCACACTGGCGGCCCATGAGTTGCGGACGCCGCTTACGTCGATCAGGGGTTATTTGCAAATGTTAGAGGCGGAAATTATTAAGGCTAAGCAGACGGTTATGCAGCCGATGGTGTTGCGAGCAGTGCAGAGTACTAATAAGTTGGCCTATTTGATTGATCGGTTGCTGCAGGTGACCAAGATTGAGCAGGGGCGGATGGTGTTGAATAAGCAGATGGTGGTGTGGAATCAGTTGGTGGAGAATACGGTAAGGACCTATGCGGCTCATGGGCGGGAACGACAGATTACGGTGGAGGTGGTGCCGTTTACGCGGGTGATTAAGGTGGAGGTGGATATGGCTCAGATGGAGCAGGTGTTGTCTATTTTACTGGAGAATGCGTTGGAGTATTCGGCTGATGGGAGTCGGGTGGAGGTGCGGGTGAGTATGGATAATGGGATGGTTAGGACGATGGTAAAGGATGTTGGTAAGGGGATTTCGGCGGAAGGTCAGAAGCGATTGTTCCAGCCGTATTACCGGGTGGTGGGCAAGTTTGAGCAAAGCGAGCAGGG
>CAZHWT010000078.1:0-2315 GCA_964536215.1 uncultured Candidatus Saccharibacteria bacterium | reverse complement strand
AGTTAAATCAATTCCTTACTTGCTTGGCTGACAAGTAGTACAATGGTAATTACCCCTCCCACAATATAATTTATTATTCCTCTTGACATATTGACTTGGCATGGTACTATGTAATACATAATACTATGAATACTCATGATGAACAGATAATTGAATATGCAGATCAGTTGGCCACACAATTGCGCAAAGGGTTTTTGGCTTATTGTGTTTTGAAGGTCTGTAGTGGTGAGCCCAAGTATACCAGCGATGTGATTAAGCGTTTACACGAAGCCGAATTGGTAGTGGTGGAAGGGACTATTTATCCTTTGCTTAGCCGGCTGCAGAAAGACGGATTATTGACGCATAGCTGGCAGGAATCAGAGCAAGGGCCGCCACGCAAATATTACCAAACGACTCAATTCGGCCGGGCGGTTATGAGAGCGGTAGGGGAAGATGTGGATCAATTGAATGCAACATTACAAAAACTTTAGGAGATATTTATGAACGAAATTAAGCGAATCCATATTGCCAAAGTACCCTTTAATATTGAGTTGGCGGCTAAGAAAACATTTGATACGTATCTCCAAGCATTGGAAGCGGCAGTCCACGACACCGAAGTGATGATGGATATTGAGCTGCGGATGGCAGAGATTTTGTCTGAACGTGGGGTTAAAGCGGACGGGGTGATTGTGGCTGATGATGTGACAGCCATTATTCAACAGTTGGGTCAACCAGAAGAGTTTGCCGACGAGTCGGTGCCAGAAAGCGTGGCGCAGGGAATGTCTCATCGGCTGTTTCGCGATCCGCACAAGGGTATGATCGGCGGCGTGGCTAGTGGCATAGCGGCATTTGCTGGTATTAATGTGGCGTGGGTTCGGTTGCTGTTGCTGATTGCTCTATTAGCATCGTTCGGTACGGCAGTGTTGATTTACATTGTGCTGTGGATTGTTATTCCACCTGTGAGATCTGCTTCGGATCGACTACAACTGGAGGGCAAGCCGGTGACTATTCCTGGATTGCAGCAAGTTAATGAAATGTTTGGCCAATTGCCGAATGGTCGGGAGCAATACATTTTGCAAGGATTGCTTTGGCTGGTTGGTGTTGGGTCGGTGTTGGCGGCTTTAGCGGTCTTGGCGGCAACTGCTTTGGGCGGATGGCATTTTTGGCACTACGCTTGGTTTGAGCAGTATTTATTTGGAGGATTAGCAACGCCGTTAGTCCGAGCTGCTTTTAGCCTTTTTGTACTGAGTGGCTTGCTGTTGAGTGCTTTAGCTACGGTGGTGGCTTATGCTGCTTTTGCTCGACGGCTGACCAAACGGGTGGTCGTGGCTGGATCAACCATTACGGTGTTAGGTTTACTGGCTTTTGGCTTGGCGGTAGCCACGACGTATCAAGCTGCTCGGCAGCAGGACGGCTACATGGCTCAGCATACTACTTCGACCACAATCAACGTTGATGGCGATCTGCGCACGGCGACGGCTATGACTATTGACGCGCCAGGAGCCACTCTGCGCTATGTGGCGTCGACGGAGACGCCGAAAGTTACTTTGCGAGCCTTTTCTGATAGTCAGCATAGGGCGCCTCAGCCGACCGTAACAGTAAAAGATGGCTTAGTACTGGTGACAATGAAAGGGGTGTTGTCTCATACTGGCTGCTTTAATTTTATGAACTGCGGGCAGTATGAATTGACTATGACTGGACCAGCTTTGGGCGAGGTGACGGTTAAAGATGGTTGGACTACCTATGTGTCGTTGACCCAACCAGCCTTGCGGGCTACTTTAGCTGATAATCAGGCTTTGCAGCTTGAAGGCGGCACCATTGGCCAACTGACAGTTTTGGCTGATCGGGGCAGCAGCTTGGATGGGTCGGCGGCGACGATCGATCAGGTTTTGCTGACGAATCAGGCGACATCGGCGGTGAGACTAGGTACGGTTAAGGATTTGAGTATTTCTAACAGCCAATCATGCCCTGCCTATGAGGATTCTTCAGTGTCGGTGAGTGGTATTAGCGGTGTCTTAAAAATTAATGGACAGTTGCGGGCAGTTGGATCGGTACAGGATCCATGTTTAGAATTAGAGTTGCCGGATCAGGACGTTTCTTGAGGCCGTGCTCTTGAAGTGTTGGAAAAGGCCAAACGGTGGGTGTTTGGCTCATTTTGGTTTATGTAACCTAAAAACTTGTCACTTAGCAGGCGTTAACTGATAAACGGGCAAGTTCGTATCTGAGATAGTTTTGCAGTTGTCTGAGTTGGCTAATATTGTTTGGATAGCGGTTAACCAAGCATGAGTGATGAAATTAGATATTGAGGAGAAGGATGAGGTATACTACTGATATGA
>CAZHWT010000077.1:0-2387 GCA_964536215.1 uncultured Candidatus Saccharibacteria bacterium | reverse complement strand
CTTGGTACGTACGCACCATCTGAACAATCACACCCTCGTATGTAAACGTGCAAGGTTCGCGGTTCACACGGGCGGCTGACGCTACCCATCCCCGCTGGACTTGTGTAGCCCATGATGCATTCATTATGCCACGTTCTCCGTGGATTCCAACGCTCGGTATCCCATCTGCAGCACATTCCGCGCGGCGTTTGTATCGGCTGGCACGGTATTCCCACAGACAGGGCAGTGATATTCTCGCTTGTTGCCATGCACTGGAGGCATCGCACCACAGGCGGAGCAAATTTGCGAGCTGTACTTGGGGTCTACCTTCAAAAAGATCCTTCCCGCCTCAAGGGCTTTGTTCTCCAGAATGCTGAGGAACTGGCCCCAGGCGTTGTCGAGTGCTGCGCGTGCCAGTGGCGGGTACGGCTCTCTGCGCCATTTCTCCGTCATAAACAGATCGCTGATATCCTCGACCACGATGAGGCTGTGATCTCTCACAATGCGATAGGCCAGCTCGTGGTGAAATTCCCGACGCTGGTTAGCAACCCGCTCGTGGGCACGTTGCAAGCTGAGAACTGTCTGTTCTCGACGATTCGATCCTTTTTGCTGGCGGTGATATTTTTTGTTCAGCCGTCGGAGTTTGGCCAGCGATTGTTCGAGGTGGCGTGGTGGCATGATCCGTTCTCCGGTGGAGAGTGTGCAGAATGAGAGTGTAACCCGGAGATCGATCCCAACGGCGTTGTTGCTGGCTGGCAACTCACGCTCGGGCACATTGCGGCATGAGATGATCGCCCACCAGCGACCTGCTCGTTTACGGATGGTAAGTGTTCGTGGCTCACCTTGGATGTTGCGATCCATGCGAATCTTTACCCAACCAATTCGACCAATGCGCACATGGCTATGTCGACGAGTGGGGTCATAGTTAAGTTCCCAACTCGTGGGGGACTCAAATTGGAATGAGTCATACCGTCGCCACGACTGAAAGCGGGGACGTCTGGCAAGCTTCTTGTACCAGCGCTGGAATGAGTTATCAACGCGCTTGGCAACGTTCTGCCGGACGTTAGAGGCTATGGCGTAATACTCCGGCGGGAGCATCTGCGCTTTCTCTGCGACCATTGGCTGCTGACCCTCTGGCCCGTGGAGCCGGATGTATTTACGCCGGCCGTATGGGCGTTGCAGTGCGACAAATCGCTGTTCAAGCATCGCGTTGTAGAGGTTGCGGCACATATCCAACCAGTGTTGCAGGTCCTCGGCTTGTTGGCTGTTCGGATAGAGGCGATACTTGTAGGCTTTATTCATTCGCTGGTTGCCGCCCATCCTTCCCTAGATAATCCCGACGGTATTGATCAATGGCGTATTGGGTCGTTACCCAGTTGCCGCTTTCGTTTTTCAGTGCGTCGAGTTTGCCCGCGTTCGCCTGCCTTCTCAGCGTGCTAGATTCGACTCCGAGTTGTTCAGCCGCTTGGAGTAGGGTTATCGATGGCGCAGCTCGGAAGTAGAACGGACCGCGCTGTGTATCGACAGCTCGTCGGAACCCGTGGGCTTCGAGCCAGTCCTGTACTGACTGAGGGAAATCATCCTTGCGCGGATGAATCTCGTAGTTTCCCGCCAGCGGGAACGATTCAGCTCCAGGGCAACCGGGAGTGTCCAAGACAATGTCCTGGAATTCGTCGAGTTCACGTTCAGTCATGTACCTCACGATATCCACCATTCGCTTGGTTGACGATGCATATCCTCAACCATGTTCATAACGCCGCTGATCATGGCCTCGATTTGCTTCTCGTAATCCCGTAACTTCTGCTCGTGTGCTTCGCGCTCTTTGCGCCCAGGCTCGAAGAACCCGACGCCGCTGGCGATGATGATGTTGCGGGTTTCGCCGAAGCGGAACACAAACGGCTCGCGTGCATCGTGGAGCGCTTGGAGCACCTGCCTACGTTTGTCGTCTTCTGGGCACCAGTACATCCATCCATGATCGGGGTGGTATGTGAAGCCTGCTTCGATCACTGTCCAACGTCGATCGTTCTCCCACCGTTCTGGGTCGGGTTGGCGTAGATTCACGTAAATGCGCCAAGGATCAACACGTAGTGTGTGGCCGGTGGTTGTCTGATCCAGTATGAGCATTTGTTATCCTCTTCTCTGTGTCCGATCTCAACCATCTGGACATAGCACAAGGCCCGGCATAGGGCCGGGCCTTGTGTGCTTATTTAGTCTTCGATCTCTACGACGCGGTATTCGGCCATCGACCAATCAGCACCGATTGTTTTCAACTCTTCGATAGTATCGAGTGCTTCCTGCCGAGACTCGAACTGGTTGTCAGTTCCGACAGCTTCTGCGTCCCACTGGCCGTCAATCAGCGTTTCGATCTTGAACATTGGTCTGTGTCCTTTCGTGTTGGCCATTTGGCC
>CAZHWT010000076.1:0-2388 GCA_964536215.1 uncultured Candidatus Saccharibacteria bacterium | reverse complement strand
CCTCTCGCTAACGCTTCGCTGAGCAGTCGTGTCGCAGCCTGTTCCGCTGGCATCTCCTGCTCAATCTCCTTGATCTGCTCGGCCGTCAAACCGAACACCTCACGCTGAATGAATGCCGGGCTGAATCCCAGTTGGAGAAGCTTGAGTCCCGCGTCGGCCTGCGTATTCCAGAGTTCGGCACGCTCCTGCTCACTCATCGGCAGGATGTCTGTCTCGGTAAATGTGAACCGAAAGTCCTTGCCCTTGAACGTACCGATGTCGCGCTCTGAATAGCCGTCTATCCCGTTCACCTGCCCCAAGGTAAGCGCCATCTGAATCGCACGAATTAATCCGGATTCCATATTGCTGCGGACTTCCTCGGCGGCTTTGATCGCTGGGATCAGTTTGATACGCAGCGCGACGCCCGGCTGGTTGCTTTCGTTGCGGTCGTAATACGCTAGCTCTGGCGCGTCCGTCTTCTGGAGCGAGTTCATGTGTGCTTCGATCGCGTCCATGTGTGCCTGGTAGTTCACCGTGCTCGTGATCGGCTTGATCTCATGACCTACCGGCGGTGTCGCTACACGCCGGTAGCCAGCGACATTGCGCTCCATTGGTTGTGACCAGTCAATGTCGTTTGCTGAGAGCGTGAACCCATCGCCAGACTGGCTTGATCCAACAATCTGGATATCTGGTTGGTTGTACTGAAAGAGCTTCTCGTGAAGCTCTGTGGCCATACGACTGCCTTCTGCCGACTTGAGCAGCGTCGCAAACGCAGCAGGAACGCCACGATCTCCACCATCATGGAGGAACTTGGACTGCACGTAGGGCACGAAATCAATGCCGAACGTCTCCAGCATCGGCTTATCTGTCTTCTGCCCTCTGAGTTGAGAGATTGGCGTCGTGCGCTTATTATGCGTTGACTCCCACACTTTGAAACTATTCTCGTGTTTGTTCCATACCTCAGTGTTGAGCCCCGTGACGAGACTGCTGCCCTGTTCAATCTGCACTGGTCGGTCAAGCCGGATATAGGTGACAAACCCACTCTCATCCACTATGAAGCTGGTGACATACTGGGCATCCACCACCGCCAGATATGGAGTGACGGGAGTGCCTGCCGAATTCCGCTTTATCGCGGCCTGCAGCCATCCATCACCGAGCATCGCGGTAAGTCGCTTCCAGAGCGTCTTATTCTCGATCCAGTTCGAGGCGTGCAAAATGTCTATAGCACGTGCCTGGAGATTGGTGGCGTTGTGCACATCAGGATCGACGTCGAACGGATGTGCGTTTTCGATGCGCCCCGTGAACAGCACTTTGACGTAGAACTCGACAATACCGCGAGTGACACTGCGGTATCCCTCGACACCGGTCCAGTCCAGCGTCTCAACCTTGCCAATCTCGGTGTAGGTACCTGGGTCATTCGACCAGAGACGGCGCAGGAACTCGTAATACTCGTCAAGGTCGGTCATGCCAAGACGGTCGGGATCGGATGAGGCCGCCGCCACGTCGGGTGTATTAACCCCAAATAACTCGCGTGCTCCGTTCGCCAGAGACTCGACAAATGCGCTCATGCCATCACCCTCATTCGTTGTGCGTCTCGATTGCTCCAGAGACGGTCTCGGATCCAACAACCCATCGCCACCGACAGCACCAGGTCATCATGATCACCGTCACGCCATGCCGAGTAGCTGTCATGGGCTGTTTTCGGATCTATCTTCACCTTGAAATTGCGCAGTTCCTCCCGCAACACGCCGGCCTCAGGCAGCCGCGCCGCAACAATCAATTGCGACTGCTGCAATCGCGACTGAACCACCGTCACGAGGTCGCGTTTCGGCACTCGCCAGAGCCCCTTGCTGTGGGTGTGTGTATCCCCGCCGTGGATCAGGATGCCGTGCGGATTCAAGCCGCGTTGCCGGAAGAGATCGAATACCGGCCTGCCGACACCAGTCGCATCAATCACGAACTGCACCGAGAACGGCGTGTGGTCGAACTGCGCCAGCAATCTCGCCGTCTCCTCCACCACCGCAGGATATGGCGTCCCCAGCGGGAATCGATATAGCTCTCGCACATGCAGCGGCGGACGCCCATCGTGGTGATCGAGCTGCCGACCGCCCTCGCGAGAGAAACAGATGTCCAGCAGGTACTCGTCCATGTTCTGCGGCGATTGCCAACCTGGCTCCAGCGGGTAGTGATAGGCGTTGCGGGCATCTGGTCCGATGAATACCTGCTGCTCCAGCAGTGAGAGTGCACTGTAATCCTGAGCTTGTCCAAGGTCGAGACTGAGGGTGTAGAGTGCATGCTTCATGATGCAGCACTCCAATCCCAGTCTGGGAACAGTGGCTCAACTTCATCGCTCATTGCAGCGTCAATATCTTCGGAGCGGAATACGGTGTCAGTTGTATCCACGAACTC
>CAZHWT010000075.1:0-2505 GCA_964536215.1 uncultured Candidatus Saccharibacteria bacterium | reverse complement strand
GATTCGCATATACATTCGTAATTCGGATGTTACCTATTCGTATCCAACAAAAAAGGACCCTCATCAAGAAGGCCCTTTTACATTCAACCCGAGTCAAAACGGACTACTTAACCCGCTTCTTCATCGACGTACCAGCAATAAACGCCGGAGTCTTGGTGGCCGGAATCTGAATTACCGCACCGGTCTGAGGATTGCGACCCTTACGGCTAGCTCGTTTACGCACCATAAAAGTACCAAAGCCAGTCACCGTTACTTTGTCACCTTTGGCCAAGCTCTTTTCAATCGTGGAGGTAGTCGCTTCAATAGCCTCTTTGGCCGCTTTCTTGGTTAACTTAGCCTGTTTGGCTACTACTTCAATAAGTTCTGCTTTTGTCATGGGAATAATTCACCTCCTTGGCTTGTTCCAGAGGGGCAGTCTGAGGATTACAAATACAACTCCAGACTAACACGCATTATTTGTGGGTGTCAAGCTAAAAAGCTCGCCTGCGAGCTTTTTTAGCGTTTACGCGTTTGCACGTTTGCTCGTTACCAGACTTGACCAATAGGTATATAGTAGTCATATGCAAAATACTTCGGGTAAAATTCGGTCATTTACTGACCTACTCACCTGGCAGGAAGGCCACAAACTCGTTCTACTAGTGTATAAATCAACTGAATCAATAACTCCACAAGAGAAATTTGCACTAGTTGATCAACTGCGACGAGCCGTCGTCTCCATAACGAGTAATATTGCCGAAGGCTTCGGCAGACGATCAGCAAAGGATCAAATGCAATTCTTCTATATCGCCTTAGGCTCTCTCAAAGAAGTTCAGAATCAATTACTTATCGCTCGCGACCTAGACTATATCGACGCAACAGAATTCCAGAAACTAGCTCAACAATCCTCAAAAGTGAGTCAACTACTCCACGGTCTAATAAAATCGAGTCAGAAAAAACAATAAAGTGGGCAAGGGATGCATGCAATCAAACTTACAAGCAAACGCGCAAACGAGCAAACTACGTCAAATCATTTCAAGATTTGATGTAAGATCCTCATACTAATCCCCGCCGTGTCCTCAATTAACTTTTGGTCAGCTTTGGTTGCATTTAGTGTAACGTGGAAAAAACCGCGCGGTTCTTTGCGCCAATTCCAGCTCGTTTCACCAGCGTAATGAGCCTGTTTGCAAGTACGCAGTTTTTCGCAACACAATACTTCTAACCAAATGTGCTCAAACAAATGGCCAGTCTCAGTCGCTAACATTTCGGTAGCAAAATGATGATTCTGGCCGTTATAACACTTTACATTGTCTAATAAATTAGGCAGGATTCGCAGCAATTCCTTATCAAAACCAGGAAACCTGCTAGTCACCAGGCTGTCCTCTCGAGCATAAAAGACCGCCTTGGTTGATTGTTTACCAATCTTTATTGTGAGCAGCTCAAACCGCTGATCCGATGCGAGGAGTGGGGCAGTGTTTGGCTGTATCGAACTGATAGTTTGGGCCAGGGCAGCGGCTTGGGGCATAGGCAGTAAGAATATGTATCTACCATAACCAATAACTATTTATTGTGCAATTCCAAACAACATTCCGGGTATTCATGACAATACTATGGGTAGGTTTACTCTGGCGGACTTATTGTACAAAAAAGTTATCCACAATTCTCACTCCAGAGCGCTTGTCTGTTAATTGCTCTTTTTTGCCAACTTCTCATCGACACAAGAATCAAATCGAGCCTGCCAGTCCACCCCAGATACATCAACCCATTCAACTGATTGCTTCTTCCACCAGGTCAACTGCCTCCGAATATAATCATGCGTTCTGTTCTTAATCAACCTGGACGCTTCTGCCAAAGTTACTTCATGCCGTACCACCCCAGCCATCTCGGCATATCCTATCCCCGTCATTGACGGCAAATCTGGCTCGTAAAGCTGTAGCAGATGCTCCGCTTCTTTTAGCAGCCCCTGTGCCAACATTTCATCAACCCTAGCATCAGCCCGCTTATACAGCCAATCATTAGGCGCAAGCAACCCAACAAAATCCATCTGTACCGGCTCTACCTCCGCCACAGATACCCCACTGCCTGCCCGCTCCACTGCCTCGCCGCCTCGCTGCCTTACCATCTCGCCATCTCGATCGTATTCCGCTACCTCAATCGCTCGCCGCAGTCGGGCCGGATTACTCCGATCGCTCGAATTCATCATTAGCAGTCTGTCTTTATCTATATCGCCGAGGCGATCCTGCAACTGACCCACTGACAGTTGTTCTAATTCCGACCGCAGCTGCTCATTTGGCGGCACCCGCAAAGTCGCAATCTTACCCTGCAAAGCCTCAAAATAAAACCCCGTTCCCCCCACCCACACTGGTATGCGTCCTCGCTCAATAATCTCCGTCCGTATCGGCATCACTCTCTTCAACCAATCCGACACTGAAAACGGTTCATCCGGCCGCACCAAATTAAGCCCATGCACCAATACCCCATCAATCTCCAACGTCTGTCGGCCAACCACCTCCCGCCACGCCCCCAACT
>CAZHWT010000074.1:0-2627 GCA_964536215.1 uncultured Candidatus Saccharibacteria bacterium | reverse complement strand
ACGGAGACGTATTCACCGGCAGCCATAGACAAAGCACCAGCCACTAGTCCGGCTAATCCAGCAGTGGCAATAACTAGACTGGAGTTGGTGGCTCCGGCGACGCCGACAACAATGCCGGCCACAGAAACGATACCGTCATTGGCACCCAAAACGGCGGCGCGGAGACGGTTAAGATGGGCACCCGTTTTATGTTCGCGGGGCTGAGGATGCTGACTTTCAGACATAAGGGTTTTAAGTATAGCGAATCACAATTTAAATTTATAGCCGGCCAGGTGAATATTTGTTTTATAGTATTGACATTTTAATTGCTATAGGTTATATTTATAGTACGCAATCCGGCGTGTAAGCAGGAGTACCCACAATGGGTCGCGCTTGTTTTCCCAAGGGTCGCCCGGACGGACGAGTGCCGCAATTTTTGTTGCGGCCAAGCGTGCTGGGCGAAATGCTTCGAGAGGATCCCGAGGAAACGGACTCTGAAGCCGTAAGCACGGTTATCCGTTTTGAGGACACCGCGGTCAATCACGAGGCTCATCTGTATGCCAAAAAGCTTCGTGTTAGTTGGCGTGAACCACATCATCACGCCGGGCGCAAGCTTTCGGGCAAGAAGCGTCGCCAATGGCGCCACGATAAGGCGCGCAAGCTTCGCTGTGCTCGCGAGTATGGACACACCTTTTAATTTTATGAGGTTGAGGGGGTTCCCCTATCAAGCGGAGGAGAGGCGTGATGGCAAATCGACCTTTCAGGCTGCAGCCAATGAGGCAGCCCGCCACGGGATTTTGGAGTAACGCTCATCTTTACCCTGCTGATGAGATCGGATCTCGACTGCAGAGCTCAATCGAGCGCTACTCTGAAAAAGAATTTATCGAAGCCTGTAGCAGCCACCAGGAGGATCCGCGTTCGGGCGTGCACCATTTTGGGCAGAAGCGTCAGGGCAAGCGGCGCCGTCAGGAGCAGGCTATCCGGCGACAAAAGGGCTGGATGTCGACAAGGTAATTATAAGCGGGACAACCATTAGTAAAGCAGCCTTCGGGCTGCTTTTATTTTTATTATATAAGTACTTATATAATACTTGTGCATTATCTCTGTAACTTTTTAGGAGGTTGGAGGGTAGGTTGGTTTTTAGGTATTAGGTTCTAGGGGGCTAGGTTAGTAAATAGATTATTCTGCTTGCATGGCATAGTAAGCTAGGGCGAGTCCGCATCCTCCCAGAATAATATAGATGGCTGCATATACTCGCTGGGCTGTGGGGGTTTGCCTTCTTATTAAGACAATCGCAGAAACTACCCAGCCAATGGTTCCTAGAAATATGCCAAATGCATAGATGGGAGCCAATGCCAGAGCTAGGCCAAAATCGCCACCCTGGCGACTACGTAGGCTAATTTGATTGACAGCCAAGGCTGTAGCTGACAAAAAAGTTCCGCTGACTACCAAGGCGTGCATCCATGTCGCTAATCCTCTTCTCATTTCGCTTTTATTACTGAAGATATGGAATAATGATACCATTTAGGTGGTTGTTTAGTGGGTCTTAGATAATTCGATAATCCACTCTATGCCGCACTGGTCCCTAAACATGCCGGCGTATGAGCCCCAGGGGCTGTCGCCCATTGGGCCTTCGACTTCTCCCCCGGCTGAAAGACCACTGAACAATTTGTCGGCTTCTGATTTGGAATCAGTTTGAACCAAGATTTTGCTGCGGTTTTCGCGTTCGTTTACTTGGCCCAGGACTTCTGGCACGTCGTTGGCGATTAGCATAGTGTTGCTGCCGATCGGCAGAGCAATGTACATTATTTTATCTGCTTCTGGTTCGGCTACGGGAAATTCTTCGGTGGCAATGTCTTTAAAGCGGACTATTTTGGCGAACTCTCCGCCAAAAACAGATTTGTAAAACGTAAAGGCTTGTTCGGCATTGCCGTTGAAGTTGATCCAGGTGTTTATGGTCGGCATGAGGTAATGATAGCAAATTAAGATACGTAGCGCGAATGATGCAACCCAATCTTTTGCTAGCCCATCACTAAAATTAATGTTGTTATACTTCCTGTCATTCTGAGACTTGCCGAAGAATCTTCCAAGTTATGCAGGCATCTGGGGTGGGATACATACAGCGTAAGAGTATTCGATAGCCAGGCTTTTGGGCTTTTACCGTTGGGCGAATTGATTTAGGAGTTTGGAACTTGCTGCTTAGGGATTAGAGTACTTAGCTCGCTTACATAAAATAGTAAGCCAGAGAGAAACCGTATCGTGCCTCAACTTCTAGAAATCTTCGCTTGGATCATCGGTAGCCTTACTGCCCCACCGCCACTTTGGCTTGGGCCCTTTTACGAGCGAAATAGTTACCAGGGCTACTACGGCAATTACAAGAAGAGCTACGAACAAAAGCGATCCGGTAGAAAATACCTTTCTCGGCGTTTCAATTAATAGCTGAGCGCCTAAGAAAATGACGACTAAAAATAGTACAACGGTTAGCCAACCCTGCCAGGTTACGGGTGTCCACCCATAACCAAATTGCCTCCGTTTAAACCAATAGTTACGCTCTTCGCTATCCTGCATATGTGCAGTATAGCAAAAACATGCTCGCGGTAGGCCCACCAAGCCAAGTAAAAACGACAATCTTACGATTGTCATCTTTA
>CAZHWT010000073.1:0-2944 GCA_964536215.1 uncultured Candidatus Saccharibacteria bacterium | reverse complement strand
CAACAAGATGCTTGTAAAAAATGGGGAAGATGGTTTTAGGTTTTAGGTTTTAGGAAACATTCTGTCATTCCTGCATTCGCGCAAACCGCAAACCGCAAACCGCAAACCGCAAACCGCAAACCGCAAACGCAATTCTATCGCTCGCTTCACTCGTTCCAGAATGATACGAATAAATACTTTACACCCATTGTCATCCCGAGCAACGCGAAGGATCTTCCACTTTTAGCCCGCTTATAGCTCGGTAGACTCTTCGCTCCGGCTCAGAATGACGGATAAAACTCATGGCTACGCAACTCGTCTCCACGCGCAAACGAGCAAACATGTAAACAGCAGCAACCAGGTTGCTGCTCAATACTTCTCAATCCCATACGCCTTCTTCACCTCGGCCACCGTCTGCTGCGCCACCTCCCGGGCTCGAGCACTACCATCCTCAATCGCCCGCCGCACAGCCTCCATATCCTGTTCAATTTCTGCTCGACGAGTCCGAATCGGCGCAATTACCTCTTCCAACACCTCCAGCAGAATCTGCTTGGTCTCCACATCGCCCACCCCACCAGCCTCATACCGCTGCTTCAAATCCGCCACCAAGGCCTTATCCGGATGAAACACATCCAAATACATAAACACTACGTTGCCTTCAACGTGCCCTGGATCAGTCGCCTTAATCCGAGTCGGATCCGTATACATACTCCAGACTTTCTTCTTAATCTCCTCATATGAGTCCGACAACATAATGGTATTGCCCAGCGACTTACTCATCTTGGCATTCCCATCCGTTCCCACTAACCGCGGCGTATTGCTCAAAATGGTCTTCGGCTCCGGAAAAATCTCGGCAAAATCCCGATTAAACTTACGCGCCACTTCCCGCGTCAACTCTACATGCGGCTCCTGATCATCTCCTACTGGCACCGTATCCGCCTTATATAGCAAAATATTAGCCGCCTGACTAACCGGATAATTATAAAAAGCCAGCGTAATCGACTGCCCTTTAGCTTCCAGCTGAGCAATCTCATTCTTTAAGGTTGGATTACGGTTTAACCGCCCCATTGTCACCAATGGCATCAACAACGTAAACAGCTCCGCATCTTCTGGCACATAACTCTGGACCACAAAATTTGACTTGGCCGGGTCCAGCCCCACCGCCATCCAGTCAATCACCATATCCAACACCGCTGTCTTCACCTTCTGCAAATCATCCATGTTATCCGCCATCGCATGGTAATCCACAATCAAAAAATTACACTGATACCCTTCATTCTGCAGTCGCACCCAATTCTCCAGCGCCCCCACATAATGCCCCACATGCAATCGCCCGCTCGGCCGCATTCCAGTTAAAATAGTTCCTTTATTCATAGAAGCCCATTATACCTCAGATCCGTCCGTGACGGATAGAAGTGATTCAGTTTGTGACTCATCCCGATTTAATCGGGGCCCACGGTTTGTAGCTAGCTGCCCGGGGGACAGTTAGCGCATAGATCAAAATCTAAAGTGCAAAGCCACAATGCAAAACTAAAAACTCTACGCTTCGGCTTTGCGCTTTACCTTTTGCACCTTGCACTATCCATACCTGAATCCAAACCCAATTCTCCCTCCATCTCACAGTTTTAACAAGGTGTAATACAATCATGTCCGACCAATTAATTATTCAAACAACTGCCAAATACATCGAGCAAAAGTTTACCGGCGAAGCCTCCGGCCACGACTGGTGGCATATTTATCGGGTCTGGAAAATGGCTCAGCATTTATGTGAATTAGAACCAAGAGCCGATCGCCAAGTCGTTGAACTAGGCGCCCTCTTACATGACATAGCCGACTGGAAATTTACTGGTGGAGACGAGACGGTGGGACCCAAAGCTGCTCAAGATTGGCTAAAGCAGAACAATACTCCAGAGCAAATCATCCAACAAGTCTGCCACATTATCGAAAATATCTCATTCAAAGGCGCCAACGTTACCGCCAAAACTCTTTCGCTCGAAGGCCAACTTGTCCAAGACGCCGACAGGCTGGACGCCATTGGCGCCATTGGCATTGCTCGCGCCTTTGCTTACGGTGGCCATGCTGGCCGGCCTATGTACGACCCTAATCAAAAACCGCAAATGCACCAGACCGCCGATGCCTACAAACACAATACTGGCCACACCATTAATCACTTTTACGAAAAATTACTCCTACTCAAAGATCGTCTCAACACCGAGACCGCCAAACAAATCGCCCAACACCGCCACCGGGTCATGGAGCAATTCTTGACCGAATTTTATGACGAGTGGGATGGTAAGAAATAGAATCAAACTGAAGTAGAAATAAAAAAGCGCAGATATGAATCTATCTGCGCTTCTTATTATCCGGATCGGGTTATTTATCAGTTGACTTAACCTTAATGCTCCGCGGCTTAGCTTCTTCAGCTTTTGGCAGAGTCAAAGTTAAAACACCATGCTCAGTCTTAGCCTCAGCCTTATCAGACTGCACTGGCGCCGGCAAAGTCACCGACCGGGCAAATGAACCATAGCGGACTTCACGGTAGTAATAGTTACGCTTGTTGTCCTCATCTTGGTCCTCTGAGCGGGTTTCACCTCGAACAGTCACCGTATCACCAGTAACCGAAATATCTAAATCGTCTGGCTTAATACCCGCCACCGGCATCTTGACCACCACCTCATTGGCCGTTTCGTATACATCCACCGCCAATGTCGAGTCGTTAGCCATTGACAAACCGGTCAGCCTATCCAACTCTTCCCACACATTCGGCCATCCCACCGCTCGATTAGGGTTATATCGTACTATTGCCATAAACTACCTCCTTTCAAGGTAAATAATAAAGTAACAATTCAATTGTATTGTTAAGTAGAATTATTGTCAATAGGCAAGGGAGAGTGCTAAGCATCTGCTCAACATGATCGAAGTCGTCAATTCGTTTATTCGTCTATTCGTTATTCGCATAACTACT
>CAZHWT010000072.1:0-3100 GCA_964536215.1 uncultured Candidatus Saccharibacteria bacterium | reverse complement strand
GGCAACCTGCAATGCCCATTGCGCAGAGATAGATGAAGAGATCACTCCAGATCATGAATGCCGCACGCCACTCATCTCTGCGCGTCGTGCGAGTTCTTCGGTCAGGCTCGCCAGATCAGCGAGCTGGTCTCGGAATGGTCGCAGCCGTTCGGCAAACACCAGTGTGTGTAGCTCTCGTTGATCGAGTGCAATCTGCTGGTCGAGCGCGTTATGGATCTTCAGAATCTCGTGGAGCAATTGCCGCTCATTCAATCTGCGTGGTATCATGTCCGTACACCGTTCCATTTGCTACTGAGACAGCGGCGTTCACACCGTCGCTGTTTCGCGTTCGTCAATAAGCTCGTTCAACACATCAGCATCGAAACCAAGCTCCGCCGCCGTTTGCCGCAAAAACTTCGTGTCGAATCTGCCGCACTCAAATGCGTGGATAGCCCATGCATGAGCGTCGGCCTTCTGTGCTGCCTGTGTTGATTCACGGGTCTCGCAGAGCGCTGTTGAGGTCAACTGATCGAGCAACGCAGCCTCATGAGGATCAATCTCGCCATCACGAATCGCTGCGTTGATCGCTTTGACCAGCGCCTTCGTTGCGAGCTGTGCATCCAGCGCCTCATCAACAGCGGTACTGGTCAGTCGTGCGCGTTGTGCCATCTCGTTTTCACCTCCTTCCCAAAATAGATTTGTTGCATCCGAACATTCACTAAGGTGGTCGTAACCACCTCGGAGCGCACCACGGCTCCCCAGACCAGCACTGCCGCGTCTCCCACTCATGCTGGCCAAACTCGTGACGCGCTCTGAGGTGAATACAACCGGATGTAAGGAATGGCGGCCCCGTCCGGGTGGGGACCACAGAGCTGCAAGGCCGCCAGTTGTTGGGTGGCGATCTGCCACCTCAGAAGATGCAACCGGGTCGGTAGCAATCCCAGTCACATCCTCTGAGGTGGCTCCCAGCAACAACGCTGGGGCCACCAGCCCAATCGGGTGACGAAGTGCCACCTCCCAGCACCCGAGCCGTCGAGAGATGTCCGTCGCGCTTTGATTACAGGGTGGCGACAGCACGCAACTCAGGTACTGGGAGGTGGTAGTGACCTGGGAGTCACTACCACCCGCGGAGATGGGGAGGGGGGAAGGTGTTGGTGAAAGCAATGGAAGGGAACTATTCATCATGAGACCCGACCTTCGACTCGATCCACGTGTCGAGATCAGAGACTCGGAAGCGGGGCCAGCTGTTTGGTCCGGTCAGCCGGACCACCGGCACACATCCCGCTGCCATCAGTTTTTCGAGGGCAGAGACCGACATCGACAGATATTCCGCTGCTTCTCGTTTGTTGAGCAATGGTCGATGAATGGGTTGGGCGCGAAGGTCAGCTACTTCCTGCCGAAGCTGATCGACCTCTTGCATCACCCTGTACAGGTCCTGAGCCGTGTTCATGCTGAATCGGGCGAACCCTTCAACAGCATCAGTCACTTGCTCTGGAGCGAGATCGGAGGCTGTCATCGCGTTACCAATTCCTTGGAATCACTGACTGATTCGCTGACTGCAAAATCCTTCTCGGACACACCAAGGACCTTGGCGATCGCTATAGCGTGCTCGGGCCGGATGCGTCGCTCATTCGCCATCATCTTGGAGACGAGACTGCGAGAGACGCCAATTTGATCAGCCAACCAGTTGCTGTAGCGCCCCTGGGAGTTGACGATCGCCTTGAGCTTCTTTCCGTCGTACTTCATGATGATCCATTTCCAATTGTATTTCACTTCATATCCACATGATACATCATTCAGTTGAAGATGTCAACAACAGGGGACGTGCAATGTATCATCAATTCATGGTGAATTTAACCTTCGGCGAATGGCTCGCAGATCGCCTTGACGAACGAGATCTGCAACAACAAGAACTCGCAGCTCTGGTAGGCGCAGAGCCCAGCACGGTTAGCAACTGGGTTAAAGGGAAGACGATCCCTCGTGAGCCCATGTGTGACCGGATTGCAGAAGAGCTTGGCCTTGATCCGGACGAGGTGCGAAAACGAGCTGGCAGGCGCCCGCAGCCTAAAGGCCGTCTGCGTGACATCCGCGAGCAACAGATCGGTAGGACGGCTGCAATTACGCGCTTTATGAGTGAGGAAGGAGCTTCAGAGGAAGATCTCTTATCGGCGATCGAGAAAATCTCGACGGTTATTAACGAACGGCTCGATCGGATTGAGGAGGGCATGCAGGAAATCCGCGAGCAGCAGGACAAGCTACGAGAGTGGCAATCCCATGATGAGGTGAGGAACTAACGTAAGAAACTTGCAGGATAGCAAGATTCATACTGTTCGTACGTCCGTATCCGCCGCCCATCCGTTAATTTAGTAACGGGAAATTGTTTCATACAACTGAATCGGGGTAGGTGGAGTTGTTGCTGCCACACGACATCGTTGGCCGCGTCCAGCGATTTGTAGACGCTTATCAGATTCATCGCACGGTGCCAGTACCAATTGAGCGGTTCGCACGCGACCAGGGATGGGAGATTTACACAATGCCTGGCACCTGGCCGATCTATGGTGTTGCAAAGGTCGAAAACCGCCGGCGGATCATCGTGGTCGACAGCCTGTTATCAACGAAATGGAGGCGCATGGTCGTTGCGCACGAGCTCGGTCACTGGCTGGCGGGCCATCTCACGCCAGAACGTCCTCGACACCAGATGAGCGACCATCCAGTCGATATTGCTCAGGATCCGCAGGAGGAGGTGGTAGCAACCACCATCGCATCCATGTTGCTGATCCCACCACATGTTTTAGGATGTGGCAGTTCACATCAAATCGCCATCGAGTGCGGTATCCCAGAAACCCTTGTGAATTATCGGCGCGGGCAGCTTGGGATGCTCGGCAACGACACCAGCGCGCTCATGCATCAGTTCTGACTAGCGTGACGCCGTTCCCGCCAGCGGGAAACATTGAGATATAGGAAGGGGGACTGCGATGCCTCGCAACATTCGCCACTACGTCCGTAAGCGTGGCAAAACCTACACGGCAATCGTCAGCTACTACGATGATACTGGCAAACGCCACTCCCCCAGCCGTGGTGGATACCGAACCAACCAAGAGGCGTACGAAGCGGGCGCCCG
>CAZHWT010000071.1:0-3171 GCA_964536215.1 uncultured Candidatus Saccharibacteria bacterium | reverse complement strand
ATCCACACTTCTCTCACCATCACCAACGACGCCAAAACTCAGGCCATTCACGCCGAACACTTCAACGACCCTTCCACCACCGACACAATGTCCTTCCCTCTCAACGAAACCACCCCCGACGGCGATTATTACCTCGGCGACATCGTGGTCAACTACGACCAGCTCAAGCGCCAAGCCGAAGACTTATCCATCCCCGAAAAAGAAGAACTAGCCCGCCTCATCACCCACAGCGCCCTCCACCTCATGGGCTTGGATGACCAGACGGAGCAGGGCAGTACGCAAATGAAACAATCCGAAAACAACGTCCTCACCAAACTTTTCAAAACCTTCACCCCCAGATAAAAAGAAAGCCGCCCTAAACAGGGCAGCCATGGTTCGTGTCTCGTTAATACTTGTCTCGCCAAGAGGACCAGCGGAAAATCTGGAGCTTACAAGCATTGCACCTCATAAAGTAGAAGTTAAACTTGTCTCGCTCCTTGGTTTTGGGGTTCATAGGTGTGGGCACAAACCCATCCTCAAGCATCCATTCCCGGTATCCCTTTGGCAGTTTATCCGTTATTCGGACAAAATTAATCGAAGCACAGCGAGGACAGAGCTTCAAATGGGCCGCTCCGCAGTCTTCGCACATACCATTGGCCCCCAGAGCCTCCATCTCAACCTCCAACACTCCAGCCATACTGGTAGGGAAGAAAGTATACGACTTAAACAGCTTGGTGTGCTCATGAGGACAGCCTTGGACAACCCGGCACGATTCCTCCACCAAGCGGCGAAGGTCGCGACTCAGAACCATAAGTTGGCTCTGTCGCAATTTCATCTCCTCTCCAATCTGCTCCTGCTTGCCCCGTATCTCGGCCAACAATCGAGGGGTAGACAAGTCATCCCTTGCTATCACCGCCTCCGGAATCGTCCGATCATTCGTATCGGGACTCATGGAATCTCTCCTGTTCTTGTCTCTCTGGTATCCAGCGACACTCTTAAAAAACTATATCCAAATGACTCGTTACGTGCAAGGCGAGCTGCTGCAGCGACTAATCTACCTAGGCTTAATCGCTCGTAAGCTGAAAAGTTATCAAGTAGAACAGGTCAACCAAGATTAGCCTGAAAAAGAACCGCATCAGAACTCTGGTGGTAGAGTCGAAAAAGTTACGAAAAGAAAAAGCCGTGTCTCTCCTCTTGAGAAACACGGCCCATAAATAGTAGTTTACTGTCTCCTTAATCCGTCTCAATCATGTACTGACTCCGCCCACAGGTCGGGCAGAAAAATCGAACCAGCGCTTGGCTGACCCCAGCCGAAGACGACCAACTGAGGCCATGCTTTTGCATTTCAGCTACCACAGCTGCTGGTGGAGAGCCTTGCCAATAGCCCACTAAATGCCTCTCATGCTGCAAGCAGCGACACCCTCCAGCTCTTTCGATGTCTGGGCTAGCGGTAGGTGAATCAATAGATACTTCCATTCCTGTCTCCTGGAAGCTACCAGAAGTCACCCGACTTCCGCGATAAATCGTATTTTACCATTGTTAAAGCAATTGTCAAAGCCAAGCGTATAGACTCCGCCTGCACTGCGATTAATCAGGTTTCAGCCCGGAATGACGGTAATTACAACAATACAGCAACATCGGACATACGCAACGCAGACGATGTTAGTAGGAGTACGTACACATGTACGTACATAGCTCTATTTATCTCTGTTAAATGAGTAAAGGGTTGCATGAAAGACAATGCAGGTAGGTCCCCGATCCAGTCAGGAATGACAAAAAGCAAAGTCAGGAGGCAACTAGGGAAATCAAGGGAGTAATGGAATAAAATCACTTCCTAGAATCCGCCAGAGGTGGACAAGCCTAGAACCTAGCGGCTTCGCCGCTCATGCTACAATATCCCTATGCACCGCCACGTCTCGCGTCAAATCAACAGCTACCGTTATGCCGCTAAAGGTGTCCAATATACACTAACCACCCAAATTAACATTTGGGTACAGCTCGCTGCTACAGTTGTCGTCCTTTTCTTAGCCTACTGGCTAGACTTTTCCCTAGAACAATACCTGCTCCTCATTCTAACCATTGGATTTGTATTATCTACCGAGTTAATGAATACCGCTCTAGAAGTCATGACCGACCTCCTCTCGCCACAGCAGCAAGAAAAGGCTGGCGTAGTCAAAGATGTGGCTGCTGGTGCCGTATTAGTTGCCTCCGTAGTTGCCGCCGCCGTTGGTATCTGCCTATTCACCTATGCCTTCTGGCAAAAATTTGACCTAACCGGAATGACATTTTCAGAAATCATAAACTCGTTCTGAGAAAAGGCATAAAACACAAGAGTCCAAGCGCCAAACTAAGATTTAAGACATAAAAAATAAACCTTAGCAGTACAACTTGCTGCTTTATTTGGCATTTGAACTCTTGTATCTTGGCATTTTCCTAACCTGGCATGTGGACTCTTGTATCTTGTGACTTCAATGATCATATTCCGTTATAATGCTGATATGATCTTAATCGCTGGTCTCGGCAACATCGGTCCCAAGTATGCCCACACTCGACACAACATTGGCTTTATGGCCCTAGATAAGCTAGCCGACCCAACCAAGTGGCGTCTAGAAACCAAATCTGACGCCGACACTCAGGCCATCAATCTGGATGGGGCAGAAGCGTTGCTCGCCAAGCCCACCACCATGATGAACAACTCGGGCCAAGCTGTCGGCAAACTAGCTCAGCTCCACCGCATTGCCCCAGAAGATATTTGGATCGTGTATGATGAACTAGATCTCCCTTTGGGCAGGCTTAAAATTAGCACTGGTAGCTCCGACAATGGTCACAACGGTCTTATCTCCATTAGCTCCAGACTGGGTCACAACCGATTCTGGCGCTTTAGAATCGGCATAGATACCCGCCAGCACCGCGAAATCCCCGGACCAGAGTACGTCCTGCAAGACTTTCCATCCTCTGAGGAGCAAGCATTGTCAGAAAGCCTGGATTTAGCTACCAACGCCATCAAAACTGCCCTCCTCCAGTCCCCACCCGCTGCCATGCAGAGGTATAATAGGACGGCACAGCCGTCCAAGGAATAAGGCACAAGAGCCCAAATACCAAACAAAGACGTAAGCTTCAAGTCGTAAAAATGACGTATACCTTACTTCTTCTACCTTCCGTTGGCATTTGAACTCTTGAATCTTGGCATTT
>CAZHWT010000070.1:2055-3425 GCA_964536215.1 uncultured Candidatus Saccharibacteria bacterium | reverse complement strand
TATCTTTGGTTATTGGTTACTTAGTTACTTAGTTACTTCGTCTACTCGTTATTCGCATAACTACCCACCACTCACTACCCACCCTTGTCCGCCCCGCCAGGGTCGGAACTCACCACTCACCTAGGTATCTTTGGGGTCCTTGGGGTCATAGGGAAAATGGTGTATTGGGTATATTGGGTATATTAGGCGTATTGGAACCGTGTCATTCGCATATTCGCATATTTGCAGCATTCGCATTGCCATTCGTAATTCGGATGCTACCCAATTCGTATATTCGCATCATTCGTATTTCTAGTTTGACATTCCCCCTCCAATTTAGTACAAAATAAAGAAGGGAACACCTTCATCCAAAACACCCCCACAGCAATTGGGGGTATTTCTATGCGCGACATTCCTTTAACTCTTTCCTACAACGACGTCCTACTTCAACCACAGTATTCCGACATCGACTCTCGCAACGAGGTCGACCTCTCCACCACCATTGCCCCGGGCATAAATCTCAATATTCCCCTCATCACCGTCAACATGGACACCGTCACTGGCGTAGACATGGCCATTGCCATCCACAAACTTGGCGGCATTGGGCTCATCGGCCGTTTCGATACTCCAGACAGTCAGGCCGACAAAATCGCCACCATCACTGCTGCTGGCGCTAAAACTATCGGCGTCATTGGCGTCAAAAACAACGAGCTAGACCGAGCCGAAAAACTCATTAAGGCCGGCTCCATTGCTCTTTGTCTCGATATTGCTCACGCCCATTCCAAACACGCCATCGACACCATCAAAGCCTGCAAAAACCGCTGGCCCGACATCCCTTTTATCGCTGGCACCATCGCTACCTACGATGCCGCTATAGATCTATACCAAGCTGGCGCCGACGCTCTCAAGGTCGGCGTTGGTGGCGGCTCCATCTGCATTACTCGTATTAACGCCGGCTCCGGCGTCCCTCAAATTACCGCCATCATGGACTGTGTCCGGGCTCGCAATGAAAAGTTTTCCGACCGCTTTGTCCTGGCCGACGGCGGTGCCGCTAGCTCTGGCGACATCGTCAAAGCTCTCGCCGCTGGCGCCGACGCCTACATGGGCGGATCACTCTTTGCCGGTACCGACGAAGCTCCCGGTCAAAAAGTCACCATCGATGGCCGCCTTTACAAAGAATACAACGGCTCCACCTCTCGAGCCGAAAAGCTTCGCCAGCTGGAAAAAGACGCCGCCGGCAAACACGAAAAATACGCCCTCCACATCGAAGGCGTCGAAGCCATGGTCCCCTACAAGGGCCCCGTCGCCGACATCGTTGAGCAGCTAGCCGCCGGCATCCGCTCTGGCCTATCCTACTCCGGAGCCCGAAACATCAAAGAACTCCACACCAA
>CAZHWT010000070.1:0-1955 GCA_964536215.1 uncultured Candidatus Saccharibacteria bacterium | reverse complement strand
AAAACCAACCTACCCACCACCCTAATAAAAAATTACAGAGATAAATCGACAGTATTATATAAGTACTTATATAATACTTTTACCCCTTATACTTTCGCCTATATTCCATCCTTTGAGCAAACAAGCTTTCTCGATACCCTCCCTCCTGGACAAACTTTTGTTTGAGGGCATCTATCAGATGGTGGAGCAAATAAGTCTCCATGTGGCAGAGAGTTAATAACATATTAGCGGCCTGCTCGGGGCTATTGGGCAGATTTGGGCGATTTGGGCTATTACCTTCTTCACACCAAATAAAACCCAAACACACAACATTCAACCATATAACCACCACATTGCCCTACCTCTGTATTTGTAGTACAATCCGCCCGTAAGGAAAAATATGGATTCACGTTATTCTCCCGCCGAAATTGAACAAAAATGGTACGACTTTTGGGAAAAAGGCGACTATTTTAAAGCCGATCCAACTTCGGACAAGCCAGCCTTTTCCATCCTCATGCCACCGCCTAATTTAACCGGCTCGCTCCACCTCGGCCACGTCATGCAGCACGCCATTATGGACTCTGTAGCTAGATTCAAACGGATGCAAGGCTTCGACGTTCTCCTCCAACCTGGCGTCGACCACGCCGGCCTTCAATTCCAGGGCGTACTAGACAAAAAACTCTCCAAAGAAGGCACCAACCCCAAGGCCCTATCTCGCGAAGACTACCTTAAGGAAGCCTGGAAATTCAAGGACGAAAACTACGCTTCCGTCAAAGACACTTTCCGTCAAACTGGCATCTCTGCCGACTGGTCACGTGAAGTCTTCACCTTAGATGAAAAACAACAAAAAGCCGTCTTTCACGAATTTAAAACCTACTACGACCAAGGCCTCATCTACAAAGGTCCCTACATTGTTAACTGGTGCTCCAAGTGCGGCACGGCTATAGAAGACGTCGAGATGGAATATCAGGAACGCAAAGAGTTGCTCTATTTTATTAATTACCCCATCGAAAACTCTGACCAGGTCATTACTATTGCTACCGCCCGGCCCGAAACTATTTTTGCCGATACGGGGATTGCTGTACATCCCAACCACCCAAAGTTTAAAAAGTTTATCGGCCAAAATGCCGTCAACCCGCTCAATCGCCAGCTCATTCCCATTTTTGAAGACGATCGCGTCGATCCAGACTTTGGGACTGGCGCCCTCAAAATCACTCCCGGCCACGACCCACTCGACTACGCCATTGGTAAAGATCACAACCTACCTATTCTTCGCGCCGTTGGTAAGGACGGCAAGCTTACCGAACTGGCTGGATCCCTGGCCGAGCTAAAGGTTGACCAAGCTCGCCAACAAGCCGCCGAACTACTACAGTCAACCGACTCAATTCTAAAGACCGAACAATATACCCACCAAGTTCCAGTCTGCGAGCGCTGCAAGACCACCGTCGAACCGCTCATTTCTGAAGAATGGTTTGTCAAAATGCAGCCATTAGCCGACAAAGCTATTAAGGCTATCGCCGACAAGCAAATCAACTTCTTGCCCGATAATTACAATCAAATTCTGACTCGCTGGCTAGAAAATATCCACGACTGGACCATTTCCCGATCCCAAGTCTGGGGTCACCGTATCCCTGTCTGGTATAAAGGCGCCGAACAAAAAGTCTCTTTCGACTCGCCAGGCCAAGGCTGGACTCAGGACGAACAAGTCCTAGACACCTGGTTCTCCTCCGGCCTCTGGCCCATGTCCACGCTCGGCTGGCCCGAGTCCACCCCAGAGCTAAACCGCTACTACCCTTGGAGCCTGGAAGTAACCGCGCCCGAGATCAAATTCCTCTGGATCGCTCGCATGATTATGCTTGGATTATGGTTTAAAGATGAAGTTCCCTTTACCACCATGTTCTTCCACGGCACCCTACGTGATCTTAAAGGCCAAAAATTCTCCAAATCGCTCGGCAACGGCATCGACCCTATTAGAC
>CAZHWT010000069.1:0-3486 GCA_964536215.1 uncultured Candidatus Saccharibacteria bacterium | reverse complement strand
AAATTAATAAGGGGATAACGTATACGAATGAGTCTATCGTTATTCGCATAACTACTCACTACTCACCAATCTGGTTATTAGTTGATTCGTCTATTCGTTATTCGCATAACTACTTACTACTCACCCTTGTCCGCCCCGCCAGGGTCGGAACTCACTACTCACAAAACACCTAGGCATCCTTGGGATCCTTGGGGTCATGGGAAAATGGTGTATTGGGGATATTGGGTATATTAGGCATATTGGTAATGGTGGCTCAATTCATTCGTAACATTCGTGTTTCGTAAATTCGCATATACATTCGTAATTCGGATGTTACCTATTCGTATCCCCTCCCTCGCTTGCCTGTCGCACCCTTCTCCGCTACCTGATATACTTCGCATAGAATTTTATAACTATGAAGTTCAATACCCCTCAAGCTACGTTTCATCAACCGTTATCTCTGCTCAGCCGCTATGTCAGCTCCCGACCGGCCTTACCTGTATTATCTAATATCCTTATCGAAGCTACTCAAGATAGTCTGGTTTTCTCCGCCACCAACCTCGACGTTACAATTAAGGCCCATATCTCAGCCATTGTGGAAGAGCCTGGTTCCACCACTGTCCCCGCTCGCCTACTCAACGAAGTCATTGCTACTCTACCCAGCAGCACCATTACTGTTACAACCGACGACACACAGTGTCATATTCAGTCCGGCAAAACCGACAGCACTCTCAATACTATTTCTCCGCAAGACTTCCCTACTCTACCGGTATTTAATCAGGAAAAAGCTCTCAAAATTCCGCTCCATATTTTGCGTGAAGTCGCTGAAGAAGTTTTATTTGCGGCCGCTACCGATGAGTCTCGCCCCGTCCTCACTAACCTTCTCCTCCAGCCTCAAGGAGATAACGTCGCCCTCGTGGCTACCGATGGCTTCCGCTTATCCGAAGTTATTCAACCACTCAGCGATATCTCTTTACCAGAAGAGCGTCAATTACTCTTACCTGCTCGCTTAATTAGTGAGATGCTTCGCCTCAGCGACGGTCAATCTGATGATTTATTTATAGACCTCGTTTCTCAGTCCAACCAAATTGGACTGCGCGTTGGTCAAATTGAATGCTTTTCCAAGCTAGTCGATGCTGCGTATCCTCCGTATTTGCGCATTATTCCAACCGAATTTGTCACCACAGTCCAAATAGATCAAGCAGCCATGGTTCAAGCAGTTAAAATGGCCAGCGTTTTTGCCAAAGACAGCGGCTCGCTCATTCGCCTCCAGGTCCAGCCCGGCAGTGAATCGATTACGGTCAGCGCCCAATCCTCTACTCTGGGTCAAAACCAGTCCACTATCCCCTGCTCCGGCACCGGCGACGACATGTTCATTGCCTTTAATGCCCGCTACCTCATGGATGCTCTCAGTGCCTTTGGCTCCGGCAATATCACGCTTTCGCTCAAATCCGAAGCTTCTCCTATGATGTTGACCAAGTCCGAACAGCCCAACTTCCGCCACATTATTATGCCAATCACCGTAGATAAATAATCAGCTAAGCATTCTCGTTGGAAAAACAAATACGAATAATGCGAATTCTGGCGCGAATATACTAATCGCGAATAATGCCAATATCAAAAAACTAGGCACCAATATACCCAATATCCCCAATCCACCCAATATATCAGTCTCCATTTAACAAAAACCCCATCACTAAAACCTAAAACCTCATCTCTCACACGTCCCGCCGCTCCCAACCATCATTCTTGAATTCATAAATGGTCGCATCTTTCAGCTGATCAGTCGGAATATCGGCTAAGGAAGCGGTGGTAATAACCGTTTGTTGTGTATCAATAGAATCAAGCAATCGTTGTTGATTCTCGGCATCCAGCTCACTCAACACGTCATCCAGCAACAGCACACCAGGATCATTCTTCTCACTATCAATAATTTGTAACTGAGCTTTTTTAAGTTGGATAACTCCCATCCGTTGTTGGCCCCGGGAACCAAACACGCCCGCATCTACGGTCGGTTCCAGCCACAACCGCCAGTCATCCCGATGAGGGCCGAGTAGGGTATGGCCGACAATGCGCTCACGCTCAATTAAGGCTGCCTGTTTCCGGTGAAAAGTTTCCAAAATCGACTCATCACCAATCAAATTGCTCGTATATTCCAAACGCATAGGGGAGGGGAGAGCCAGGTTAATTTGCTCCACTGCCAACAGTCGTGCTTCAAGAATCGCCACCCCGTGTTCAATGTGCTGCTCATTCCAATAAGCCAAATCATCTTGGCTCGGCCACTGTTGCCGCGACAACAATTTATTGCGTCGACTCAATATCTTTTGGTAATCCAGCAAATGCTGCAAGTAGATAGGGGAGAGTAGAGATAAATGCTCATCTAGAAACCCTCGCCGCCGGCTGGGTGGACCAGACAATAATTCCACATCTTCTGGTGCAAACAATACCGACAAAAACTGACCAATAAACTCATTCATTGGCACTGTTTGACCGTCAACTTGCAGCTTTTTCCCTTGCTGCAAGAACACCACTAACTCCCGGTCGGTTCCTTGGGAAAAAGTTATTTGACCCGACACCCGGCCAAATTCCGCCTCCCAAGCAATGAGCTCTTTATCCTTACTGCCTCGAAAAGACCTGGGGACAGACAATAAGGAAATCGCCTCTAACGTATTTGTCTTACCACTTCCATTCGGCCCTAAAAAAATCGTCAACCGAGGATGTAGCTCAAACTCCTGCTTAAGTAAAGACCGGTACTGCTGCAATGATAGTCGTAAAATTTTCACCTATACAGTATAACAAGGCAACATACAGCACTCGGCAGGTTATTCACATAACTACTTACTACGCACCACTCACCCTTGTCCGCCCCGCCAGGGTCGGAACTCACAAAACACATGAGTATCCTTGGGGTCCTAGGGGTCCGGGGGGAAATGGTGTATTGGGGATATTGGGTATATTGGGAGTATTAGTATAATGCCCCCAGTTTATTCGTAGCATTCGTGTTTCGTAGCATTCGCATATACATTCGTAATTCGGCTGTTACCCAATTCGTATATTCGCATATTTGCAGCACCTGTCCGACCCGACCGGATTCGCATTGCCATTTCAGCCAGAGGCTGACAGGCTCCATTCGGATGGTACCTATTCGTAATTCGCATCATTCGCATCCCTAATTAGCATCTTCGTCATGCGGGAATTATGCGGGAAAAGTGCGGGAATTACGACTTTATCTTCGATAAACTCAGTAGCAACCCAGCAAGTAGGCGAGTAGACATGCAGCCGGAAGCTGCGGGAGGAAAAGGTAAGAATCACAAAGTACCAGAGCAAATAGACGAGGTCCCAATCTACCCAATATCCCCCAATATACCCAATACACCATTTCCCCCCGGACCCCTAGGACCCCAAGGATACTCATGTGTTTTGTGAGTTCCGACCCTGGCGGGGCGGACAAGGGTGAGTGGTGCGTAGTAAGTAGTTATACGAATAACGACGAGACGAATAACGAAA
>CAZHWT010000068.1:0-3575 GCA_964536215.1 uncultured Candidatus Saccharibacteria bacterium | reverse complement strand
TGCAAACTGCAAACTGCAAACTGCAAACTGCAAACTGCAAACTGCAAACTGCAAAGCAATTATACCATGCTTCTTCAGATGTAAGCCGCCGTCCGCTGTACGCCTGCCTGTCGCACTTGCTATACTAACAACAAAGCTAGTCAGTAAATCGTTACTATCATACTCTAGCTATTCAGAATCAGCCCATGCCACAGTCATTTTCTATTTTCTATTTTCTATTTTCTAGATTCTCCCCATGACCACCCTTACCCGCGCCAAAAAAATGACTCGTGTTGCCGGCATTGGACTGGGAGCCGCCGTGGTCGCCTATATCTTTATTCGAATCACCCTAAATATTATCTTTACCATCAACACCAACAACAAACTGGACAAACAACAAGTCCAACAATCTCAACCCAGCGTCACCTTTGGTCAAATCGCCGCTCCCCAGCTCCAACCAGCTGCCGTCGACACAACCTCAGCTACCCTCCAACTTGACCTAGTCAACGGCACCTTCCCTCAAAGCACTACCTCAGCCCAAGTTTACAAAGTTGCCGCCCCTTCCCTCTCGCTCACTGCTCAAGATCGAGCCCGCCAGCGCGGCGCCAGTCTTGGTTTTTCGTCCACCCCCAGCCAACCCGACACTAACACGTTTGCCTGGAGCGATGCCTGGCGACAACTAAGCGTTAGCCTAAAAGACCAAACGTTCAGCCTAACCAGCAATCTGCCAGAAGTAGACTTTTCTCAGCGACAAACCTTCAACCAGTTCACCTCACTGTCTCGTCCCGTTGGCAGCTTTGTCCAGAGGCTTCTTAGCTACAGCGACATCCAATTTACAACCCCTCAAGTCCGGTACGTCTATCCAGCTTCTGGCAGCGTCCTACCGCAAGGCGACAATGCCGTTGCCCCGACCAATTTCGCTCAAATTAGCTTTTTCCGCCAGAGCCTAAATGGACTGCCGATTTACTCCGCCACCGGAAAATTTGGCCCCATCAACCTTGTCGTCATTCCACCCATGAAGTCAACTAATAGCTCTAGCTCATCAAGCGGCCTTAAACTCGATCAAATCGTCCAATTTACCAGCCAGTACTTTCCCATCGAACGGGACAGCGCTAGCCTCTACCCCATCATCAACCCTCAAACTGCCTATAACCAACTCCAACTTAAACTTAAGCAATACCTTGTTTCGGTGGAGCCAAATGGAGTCACCCTACCCACCACCTTCCAAAATGGTCGAGTCCTCTTTACCACCCTGGTCTATTTAGAGCCAGACGTTAGAAACACTCAATATGTTCAACCCGCTTGGATGTTTGAAGGCCGCGGCACCACCAACGTCGGTGAAGCCAAATGGGTAGCCTTCGTCCCCGCCATAGACCAAACCAAAACCAATCAACTAATCAATAGTAAGTAGTTGAGCGCTAATAAGCTATTCGCTCGTTTATTCGATACTTCCGTTATTCGCCTATTCGTTATTCGCATAACTACTCACTACTCACTACCCACAAAACACCTAGGTATCCTTGGGGTCTTAGGGGTCATGGGGAAAATGGTGTATTGGGTATATTGGGGATATTGAGTATATTGGAACCGCGTCATTCGCATATTCGGATATTCGTAGCATTCGCATTGTCATTCGTAATTCGGATGGTACCCAATTCGTATATTCGTATATTCGTATATTCGTAGCACCTGTCCGACCCGACAGGGGCGGATTCGCATTGCCATTTCAGCCAGAGGCTGACAGGCTCCATTCGGATGGTACCTATTCGTAATTCGCATATTCACCAATAGCCTTCACAAACCGTTCCCCATACTTATCCAGCTTCTGCTGTCCCACTCCATAAATATGACTAAACGCCTCTAAAGTTGTTGGCTTCTGAATCGCCATATCTGTCAAGCTGGTATCCGCAAAAATAATATACGGCGGCACTCCAGCGTCTACCGCCAACTCCTTGCGTACCCGCCGCAACTGCTCAAACAACCCTGTGTCAACATCATTTTGGTTATAACTAACCACCCCACTCTGCCCAGCCATGGACACCGGCTTAACCTTCCTCTGCCTGGGCAAGAACAAATCAGACAGCTCCACTTTTTCCTGCCCTTTCAGGACTGGGTACCCCGCCTCCAACAAGTGCACCGTATTATAATCATCCACATCAATGGCAATATACCCCCGGCTCGCCAGCTCCAACATTACCTGACGCAACTGGGTCATTGGATAATCCTTCACAATCCCAAATACCGACAATTTATCGTGCCCCCGCCGCACCATAATGTCATTCACCTTACCCGTCAGTACCGCCGATATATGCGTCGGCGCATACGGCCGCTCCAATCGGTACACGCACGACAGAATCTTCTGCGTCAACTCCGTGGCATCAAACATCGCCCGCGGATGCAAACAATTATCACACGCCCGACAATTATCGGATAATTGCTGCTCATTAAAATAATCTAACAACTGACTATGCCGACACATCGCCGACATGGCAAATCGCTGCACCTGCTCCAGCTTTTGGGCCGCTGCACTCCGCTCCTGGGCTGGCAAGTTCTGATTAAACTGCCGATACATTTGCAAGTCTCCAGAGCTAAAATACAGCACGCACTCACTTAGCTGTCCATCTCTCCCAGCCCGGCCGGTCTCCTGGTAGTAGTGTTCCAAACTCCGCGGCGCACTCTCATGCAACACAAACCTAATATTGGGCTTATCAATCCCCATACCAAAAGCTACTGTCGCCACCATCACCTGTACATCGTCCCGCCGAAACACTTCTTGGTGTGTCTGTCGCTCACTATCCGACAATCCAGCGTGGTAGGTACTAACTTTAATTCCCTGACCGCGCAGATACTCCGCTAGCCTATCCACCCCGTTGCGCGACTGGCAATACACAATCCCCGACTGCCCGGCATGCTGTTGAATAAAATCAACGATAGCCCGCTTAACCTCTTGTTTTGGTTCCACCGAATAATGCAAATTGGGTCGGAAAAAACTGGCTACCAACGTCAACGGGTCAGCTAAGCGCAATTGACGGACAATATCTTGGCGGACTCTGTCCGTCGCTGTCGCTGTCAAAGCCATCACCGGCACCCTGCTAAACTGCTTTTTGAGCAGCGACATTTGTCGGTATTCCGGTCGAAAATCATGTCCCCACTGCGATATACAGTGCGCCTCATCCACCGCAAAAAAATTCAACTTCAAACTCTGCAACCAGGCCACAAACTGTGGTTGTACCAATCGTTCTGGCGCCACATACAACAACCTCAACTCCCCAGCTTCAACTTGGCGCATTACCTCGGCCTGATCCGACTCGCTTAAACTGCTATTCAAAAATGCCGCCGCAATACCATTGGCCCGCAGCCCATCTACCTGGTCTTTCATTAACGAAATTAACGGCGACACCACCACCGTCAATCCATCCATCATCACGCTCGGCACCGCATAGCACAACGACTTACCGCCACCTGTCGGCATCAAGACAAAAACATCCTTTCCACCCACCACCGCCTCCACCGCTTCCCGCTGATTCGGCCGAAAACTATCAAACCCAAAGTATTGCTCTAACGCCTGCAAAGAATCCATACAAAACCCAAATCCA
>CAZHWT010000067.1:0-3743 GCA_964536215.1 uncultured Candidatus Saccharibacteria bacterium | reverse complement strand
TAAATGAGCACAACCCGCCTTGTGCTCAAAATGCACACTAAAGAAAACCATGCTACTCACGACTACGGACTCAATCAAGGGCGTGAGTATTGACGCCAGCTTGCCAATCTATCTGGCTGTGAGCCTTGAGAATATCACACAGACTGTCTTTAACCGCATCGTAGGTGGTTTGCGTCTTAGCTTCGAATTTGACCGTAATATAGGGCCCATTCTGCGATGCTCTGATCGTTGCCATGCGGTCGGGCAAGTCCATCCGGATCCCATCTATGTCAACATACTGAGCATCAGGCCATCGCTTGTGAAACTCCTGCCTAATTGTTGTGTCAATAAAATCAAACTTAATGGCATCTGGCATACCCAACTTAATCTCTGGACTAGAGATATAATGTGCCAGCTTATCAACCGCTTTTGACAAGTGTTGCTCTGTTCGCTCTAAGTATTGCAGCAGGCGCAAGCTAGCGTATGCACCGTCATCATGACCATAGTAGTTATCCATAAAGAAGATGTGACCAGATAATTCGCCACCAAACGGGGCATTCTCGCGCTTTATTCGAGCCTTAATAAAGGAATGGCCGGTCATCTCCATGACTGGTTTGCCACCAGCATTTTCAATAGCTTCCGTTACCTGACGCGAGCACAGAGTGTTGTAAACGATTGGCGATCCAGGCATATAGTCCAACACATCTTGGGCAAACAGAGATACAATCGTATCCATCCATAACACGCGACCATTCTCGTCTACCACCGCCATGCGATCGCCGTCTGTGTCGTAGGCGAAGCCAATGTCAGCACCAGCTTTTTTAACCCCCTCTGCCAGTCGATCCAACACCTCAACCTCAGTTGGATCTGGCACTCCCAGCGGAAAATTACCATCCAATGTAGTATTCTGTTCGATAACTTCGCAACCAGCCTCACGCAGAATCTCAGGGTAAAATTTACCAGACGTAGTATTGCACGTATCCACCACTATCTTCCAGGACTTTTTAAGCGCAAAGTGTTTTAATAGTGCTTGTTTGTATGCCGGAAAAATGTCCTCTTGCCTATTCTTAGCTTGCCCAGCGCTAAACGTGCCAGAGGCAATAATGGTTTGCAAATCTTTAATATCTTCTGTCACCATAGTCTCTGAATATCCAGTGCTTAGCTTAAGACCATTAAACTCTTTAGGGTTATGCGAAGCTGTCACCATAGCCCCGGCTTTAGTCTGAAAGTAGTAACTAGAAAAATAAACAATCTGACTCAAGCTCAAGCCAATATCAATAGTGTTAATTCCGCCTTCGTTCAATCCTTTAATTAAAGCCCCAGCATATGCTTCCGAGGTTAATCGGTTATCCCGACCAACAGCCGTCTCGCTAATTCTACGCCGGGATAACCACGTCGCGTAAGCTCGTCCCAAGGTATAGTAGACTTCCTCGCTCAAGTCCGTATCGTTCAACCCACGAATATCGTAGGCTCGAAAAATCTCTGGGTTTATAGTCATAAAACACTCCTTAGATAAATGAGGATATAAATCCCTATTTAAATCCCTATTTATTCGGGATAGATAATTATTAATCCTTAAGCAGATCCGGTCGTCTCGATGCGGTTCGCTTAGCAGCTTGCTCGCGTCGCCATTTGGCGATGTTGGCGTGATGACCGGACAACAATACTTCTGGGACTTTCCAGCCATTAAATTCTTCCGGTCGGGTGTAGTGAGGATATTCTAGCAGATTGTCGGAGAATGATTCATCGGCTACACTTGCCTCTTTGCCAACTACACCTGGAATAAGCCTAACCGAAGCTTCAATCATGGCCATAGCCGCAATCTCCCCTCCAGTCAAAACAAAATCGCCCAGCGACAACTCCTCATCCACCAAATGCTCCCGGATCCGCTCATCAAATCCTTCATAGTGGCCGCACAAAAATATCAAATGATCTTTAGCTGACAATTTTCGGGCCGTAGCTTGTTTGAATGGAGCACCTTGCGGCGTCATAAGAATGCGATAACCAGTATGGTGGGGGTCAATATCTTGCAGTGCCTTAAAAAATGGCTCAACCTGCAGCACCATGCCTGCTCCCCCACCAAACGGCGGCAAGTCGACGGTACCATATTCATTAGTAGCCCAATCCCGCAACGGATGCACCTTGAGAGTAAATAAGCCTTTGTCCTGAGCTCGCTTAAGCAAACTCTCGCTCATGGGCCCGGTAAACATGTCCGGAAAAAGGCTAATGACATCAATGTGCATGATTCAGCTCCTGTACGATTTTTTGGAGTATATTTTGATAATCAAGATTATCCAGATCGGTAGTATCCAACGTTAACGTGCTACCCGGCAAATCCATAGACCGATATTCAACAGCAGTCCGGATCTGGAATTCAGCCAAGCGCTCCCTATCCATGTGGCCAGGGTGTCGGTCTGGACCATTAGCTCTAGCGACATAGCGTTGGTGCCGCACTGACTCAGCCGCCTGGCAGAACACCTGAATGATGTTATAACCGTATCTGTGGGCTAGCGCAATAATTTTTGGCTGGCTTAACTTGGCAAAAAAAGCAGTCTCAATAATAAGCGTTTGCTTAAAAGGCATTAACGTAGATAACCATAACCATAGCAATTCAAAGCTGGCCGCGCCGATATTTTTAGTCTGATCAATAGAGGTATAGTCAAAATGATTATAAAGCTCTTCCTTTATATCGTCTTTAGATAGTAAAGGTAGTTGGAGTTCTTGAGACAGCCATTGGCTAAAGTGAGTTTTGCCGCTAGCAGGTGCTCCGTGAATAACAATTATAGTAGGCTTATCGGGGGTCATACTGAGGTATTGTAGCATGAAAATATTGTTTACAGATGAACTGCAGAGTATAATCAGCCGGTATGCAAGAAATGCCTCTGGAGGAAATATATATGTCACACACCGATAATCACGAGAAAATGAACGAGCGAGATGAACTTTTTGCTAGTCAGAATGAGCTCCTAGACTCTATTACTTCTCGGCCCAACGGATATCAACAATTCTTGGATAGACTGTCAGCCTCTGATGCTGAGCGTTTATTTGGCCTAGATCATGAGTGCAACGAGAAGTGTAGTTGTTGCGTTGACGAGGGCATTCCCCTCCAAAACAACGAGCAGGGCTGCGCTCGAATCGCCGGTTCTGGTATCTTGCTGGGCAAAGAGCGGGCTCAAAAACTCTGGCAAGCCGTTGGCTTGACCGAAATTACCGCCCACGAAGGCTGCGGAGCTGCGGCTCTATATTGTCAGGCACATGCTCCCAACCAGGCTAATCCCAGTCAATACGTCGCCGACATACTACGCTCGTGGGCCGAAGAAGTTGGCCTTAAATTTAAATATATTTCGACCTTAGATCGGCCTGCGTATCATTCAGCCCGAGCTATCGTTGTTGACACAACCGACTCTATTCGGCCAAACGACGTCCTAGCTCATCCAAAAGCGTTTGTCGTCACAGCCGATGGCTCTAGCCAGGAAATTATCGATGACGTACTTCTGTCCGCTGGCATCGCATTTGGTGACCATGCTTTTGGAGATCGTTTTACTGCTGAGCACCCCTTACTCATCTCGCTGGTCGGCAACGGCCAAAACCAAGCGTATCTTCAGCAAATTGCTCACAACTTACAACAGGATGAGCGATACATTATTAACCAAGCTCGCCTCAATCTCCAATTTGCCACTGCCTACCAGCTAGCCCAAGAATACAGCCAAGCAGCTGACTAGTCGTAATCGGCTGAGGTACGTACCTCCCAAACCCACTTCGCC
>CAZHWT010000066.1:1849-3754 GCA_964536215.1 uncultured Candidatus Saccharibacteria bacterium | reverse complement strand
GCTTGTCCGACTGTGGCGGAAGTCGACAAGTTGATAAGTCGACGAGTAGGCAAGTTGGCAAGTTGGGTGTAGGCAAGTAGGCAAGTTAAATGCCAAGGGGCAAGAGTCCAAATGCCAAACAAAGGTTCAAGAGGCAAAAGATGCATAACACCACTTGGCTAAAATTCCCCTGATCGTTAACCGTTAATCGTTAATCGTAGATCGTAAAGTTTCTTACGAACAAGCGAATGTACGTACATATGTACGTACACGTATAGGTACATCTGGTATAGGGATTCTCGATCGGGTCGAGAATGACAGGAAAGGGGCAGGTAGAAGTATGAAGTGCGGGTTACGGGAACGAATAACGAATAGACGAATAACGAAGCATAGCCTGTCCGCCTTTGGCGGAAACAAACCAATAGCCAAGTAACTCTTGTCCGCCTCTGGTGGAAAGTAACCAATAACCAATAGCATCATCGGCGAGTGGACAAGCAGGTGTCTATTGCCTGGCTAGGTACTCATTTTCACTCGAGGCTCGGCGTAGGTCTTGGTCTAGCTCCAGGACTTGTTCGTTTATGCGTAAGGCGACGTTGTTGATGGATTTGATGGATAGGCCGTCCAGGGTGCGGACGCGGGATAGAGCGACGTAGCCCATGCCAGGGACAAAGCTTTTGCCCAAATCGACTTCGGCGGCGTCTAGGCTCATGCCTTGGCTTTTGTGAATAGTAATGGCCCAGGCCAGTCGTAGCGGCAGTTGAGAGAGTTCGGCCAGAGTGCGACCATCTTCTTCAATTTTCCAGGAGGCTGGTTCGGGGTAGAGGAGGTCGCCGTTGAGAGCGGCGATGATGGGTAGTCCGTCGTTGTCCCAGTCGACGACGGTGCCGAGAGTGCCATTAACGTAGCCTTTGTCAAAATTATTTTTAACGAACATGACTTGAGCGCCGGTTTTGAGAGTTAGGCGTTGAGGGGCCAGACAACCATTGACCAGCGTTTGAATGAGCTGAGGATTGCCGGTCATGCGCATGTCGAAGTGGCGTTCGGCGGCGTCAATTTGGCGGAGGTGTTGTGTATTAATAGAATCGACGTCGGCGTTGTGAGAGAAAAGTTTGGTGGGGCTGGGCAGGTTGACGATAGGACTACCGATGCGCTGTTGTAGTGGCATATAGGTGTCTTCGTCAACTTCGTTGTTGCGGATAGCGTTGAGAATGCCGTTGAGCTGACTGTCGGTTTGGCGGAATTGCTCTTCTAGATAGCAGACTTTTATGTCGGCATCTTGCCAGGCTTTGGAAGCGGTGACAAAAAAGGAGCCTTCAGCTTTTTTGCTGACCGGTGGGAGCTGGAATAGGTCGCCACACAGGATAAGTTGCAAGCCACCAAAAGGAAGACTGCTGTCGCGGAACATCTGGCAGACTTTGTTGACCATGTCCAATTGGTAGGCGTGAAGCATGGATACTTCGTCAATGATGAGACATTTGGCCTGCAGAATGCGCTTGCGTAAGTATGGCCGGAGCATGAGGCCGAGAATATCTTCTTCGGTAAGTGAGTCTTTAATGCCCAAGCCGGACCAGGAGTGAATGGTGATGCCGCCCAGGTGGGTGGCGGCGATGCCGGTGGAGGCGGTAATGCCGAGTTCGGCTTTTTGGCTTTTTAGGTAGGCGATGAATTGGTTGAGGGTATAGGTTTTGCCACTGCCGGCTGGGCCGGTGAGGAAGACGTTGTGGCCTTGTTGGAGAACGGAGAGTGCGTGGGTTTGGGTCATGAGTGAGGCTGCAAGGTAGTAGGGTAGCAAGGTTGCGAGCGGATGTAGTATAGCATGCTGGCGGAGCGAGCAGTAGGTGAGATCAGCTGAGCTGAGTGGTAGGGAGTCGACGAGTTGACGAGTAGGCAAGTTGGCAAGTAGGCAAGTTAAATGTCAAGGAACAA
>CAZHWT010000066.1:0-1749 GCA_964536215.1 uncultured Candidatus Saccharibacteria bacterium | reverse complement strand
CGAATAACGAATAGACGAACAGGCGTTTCTTGCCTACTCGCCTACTCCCGACTTGCCAACTACCCAGTAAGGCTCGGTTTACTGTCTTGGCCTGGCCGAGGCTGGTACAAAGGTTAACGCCTGTCCAGTTTGGTTGGCACGGCCGGTTCGACCAATACGGTGGACGTATTCATCGTAGGTTTGCGGGATGTCAAAGTTAATGACATGGGTGACATTGGGAATGTCTAGGCCGCGAGCCGCGACGTCGGTGGCGATGAGAGCCTGAATTTTGTTGGCTTTGAAGTCGTTAAGCGCGCGCTGGCGTTGTGGTTGAGATTTGTTACCGTGAATCGTGGCGACCCGAATGCCGCTTTTCTGCATTTTGGTAGCCAGCTTCTCTACGCCCCATTTGGTGCTGCCGAAAACGAGGACCTTGGAGAACTCAGGTTGAGTGAGTAGCTCTTGCAGTTTCTCTTCTTTTTCCTCTTTGGTCTTTATATAAATAACATCCTGAGCTACATTGTCGCTGGTGGCGCGGGTGCGAACAGAAACAGTAGTGGGATTGGTTAGGAAGGTACGAGCCATAGTCTCAATCTCTTTGGTCATAGTAGCTGAGAAGAAGAGGGATTGGCGTTGAGTTGGTAATTTCTCGACCAGGAAACGAATATCGTGAATAAAGCCCATGTCTAGCATGCGGTCAACTTCGTCTAAAACTAAAGTCGCGCAATTGTGTAATGGTAACTTGCGTTGGTTAAACAGGTCTTTAAGTCGACCAGGCGTACCGATGATGATTTGAGGATTTTGACGCAAGGCAAAAATTTGACGATTAATGCTGGCACCGCCAACACAAACGGCAGCTCGGATAGGAGTGCGAGCGGCGAAGATGTTGAATTCATCCAAGATTTGGGTGGCTAGCTCTCTCGTAGGGACCACAATTAAAACCTGACCGGGTTGGTGGTTTAGCTTGGCTGACAGAATTGGCAGTAAAAAGGCGGCCGTTTTACCGGTACCGGTATTGGCTAAGCCAATGACGTCTTGGCCATTCATGACTTGCTCAATAGACTGGTCTTGAATGGGGGTAGGATGAGTGTAGCCGCGGGCGGATAGATTGCGAGTCAGTCGATCATCTAATTTAAAATCGTTGAAGGAATGAACTGGCTGGTAGGCCACTTCCTGTGTAACGACGACGTTTTGATTGATAAAACGAGAAATGTCGATATGTTCGCCGCTAAATCGCTTGTTTGAGCGACCATTGGTGCGATTTGATTGATTGTGGCGGTTAAAAGGCCGCGGAGAATTGGACCCAGATTGAGCCCGGCCCCGATTGGGGCGTTGCATAAAATATGCCATAAATTGTTGGGATCGCTGGTACTGCTGACTTCTTTTTGATGACAGATGAACAGCGAGCAACGTGACCCCTATTCATGACAACGACGAAAGTGAGTATAGCAGATTGGATGACCTTTGTCAACTATAGGATACGCTCGGTTTGCTGAGCTGCATGCAGCCGGAGGCTGCAGAAGGAAAGGGTTAGGAGTACGGAGTGCGGGAGCTAATTAGCGAATAACGAAGCATAACCTGTCCGCCTCTGGCGGAGGTTGACGAGTAGGCAAGTTGGCAAGTCGGGTGTAGGCAAGTAGGATGGGTAAGTGGCAAGGAACAAGAGTCCAAATGCCAAAGAAAGGTGCAAGAGGCAAAAAATAGATAGCACCGCTAGTGCTAAAATTCCCTTAATCGCTAATCGCTAATCGCTAATCGCTAATCGCTAAT
>CAZHWT010000065.1:0-3808 GCA_964536215.1 uncultured Candidatus Saccharibacteria bacterium | reverse complement strand
GTTTATTTTGAGTATTTTACGAACTACAGTCACCTCGATTCGGCGGTGCAAAATTGTGGTAACTAACCATTTTGATCGCCTGGAAAAATATTGCACATATGGGCTAAATCGGCGATTTTAGACTTGACACTAAGACCTATAGTTTAGTATAATAGAGACATATAATAGATTGCCGAGCAGAAGACACAAATTGTGTCGCAGCTATTCGGTTCAAAAGGAGCCTCAGGTGGACGTGAGTTTTGCTTTTTTTGCGGGTGGCCTGGTTCTTTCGCTGCTCATGGCGGCCTTTTTGGTCGCCATGAGCATCAACATTATTATTTTGATGTACCTCCCAGGTGCATCAAACGATGTGACCGCTCCGAGGTTAATTCTCGGAGTTTGCCCCACGGTGTCTACATTGGTGGCCGTCGCCGCCTTCTACCTCACGGCGGAAGGTAAGGCCCCGGCCAGCATGGGCTGGCTGGTGTGGGGGGTGACGTTTGTCGTCCCCGTGATCATTCACTTCCGGGAGGTTCGGAAGAGCCAGCCCGCGAAGTGAGTGGCCGCTTTTCATTCCGCAAAGTATGCGGAGGAGTTTGAGCGTTATCAAACTATCTACCTGACTCAGTTTTTTACTAAGCTGAGTGAGGAAGAGGAGCGACCCAGCGATGGGTCGTTTTTCTTTGCCAACTTTGTTAGGTTGTCGCCATTTAGCAGCAATACCTTTTAGGTTTTCCCCCACCGCAAAGCATTTATTTAAACATGTTTCTGGAGGTACGATAATAGTGTTTCTCGAGACGACGCTACTGGCCTTAGCGCTAAAGTTTTGACATTATGGCCATAAATATAGCTGATGTAATTGAGGTCATTTTAAGCTTACATTTAACCAGCCTACTCTCGATTTGACTAAAATCCTATAGTAAACTATACTGTTGGTGACTGTCATACGCTAACATTTCGCAATGGAGAGAGAAAAGTATGGACACTTCGCTCGATAAAATTTTCGAAGAAGCCCTGCGCCAGTGGGCCAATTTTGACCTGGTGGACCTGGTGCGCACTGAGATGGAGGAGTATGTCGATGTGGAATACTCTCCACAGGTTCTCGGGGCCCATAAGCCGTTTTGGCGCCAATTGGCCGCTAAGGCGGGTGTTACGGTATCTTTCTTTGGGGATGAGGATTTTATCCCTGAGGTGCGGCAACGGTCGGCTTTCTTTAACCCCATCTACAACATCGGCGATCGGGATTGCCGAGTTGAGGGGTCAATCATGAGCGTTAGGCTGTTTGATTGGATGGTGCGAGTGAGTACTAACCCTCTCTATGAGAGAGCGGCTGGTCAGTACGAACCTGCGACCACATACGAAGGTGTGTGGTACATGGGAGAAGGGAAATTCCGACTGCAGGAGATAGATATCTTGCAGAGCGTCTCCAAAGAGCTTGGAGTTCCATACACCTTGCCGGGGGCCAAAGAAGAGGTGGAGGAGATTATGATCGGGCCGGCACCTGATCATACTACACTCAAGAAATTTATTCGTCTGGCTCTGCAAGCCAGAAACAAATTAGATCTGGAGGAGGAAGCTGAAGGGTCGAATCATCTTGACTCTTGATCAACCGCTCGTGGGGCGCCAACTATGGCGCCCTATTCTTTTAGACTTAAACCTACTCCCATGACCATTTTTATCTCAATGTCTGTGTTAATTTGGCTGACGTAAATACGTCTTTAAGAAACTCTAACTCTGATTACCTCGGCCGTTCAGAAGTGCTTTACATATTTCAGTCAAGCGTACACCTGATAGTTTAAATCAAGCTCGTTTAAGATATATACTAACCTATAGCATTGACTTTACTCCTAATCTGCCCTATACTTCTCTACTATGCCCACTAACTGGAGTGGGTCGAGCACACATTTGCGGAGAGTGCAAAATGAGTACCCAGGCAACTGCGTCAGTCGAGTCAGCCGCTTTTATTAGTGGGAGTGAAGGATTTGGTCTAACTTCTCTAGAGGAGGAGGAAACTAAGGAGAGGCTCTTGGTAATGAAAATGATTCTTGGCAGCGTGATGCAGCTGAGACCTAAAGATGTGGGGTTTGTCGAGCTTGAAGTCAGCCTCTATTACGATCGGCTTATTATCCCGTACATGGTTAGAGCATACTATGCCAAGGACCGCCAAAGTGGTGGTGAGTTTGTTAGTGATCTAGAAGTCCTGGATCAAAGGCTCAATGCTGATCGCCGGGTAGAGTTGCGGCTGTACCGGGATGGCAACACTTCCTTTACACACGATTCGTCCGTACATGCTTCAGAACTGAGGCAGATTGCCGAGAAATTGCAAAAACGGGCCAGGTGTGTTGCAGTAGATTGACCTTTTTATTGACTGCTTATCGTTTAGCGTCGAGCTTGCTCGGCGCTTTTTCATATTAACATGGTTTTTTTATCTGTCTGCTGCCATGCACCTTCGTGCCTTACATTGACATTACGCCCTATAGCATGTTATGTATATTCAGATCGATGCGATCATTTGCCGTTATAGAAGGAGTGTTCGGTGGTAGATACACTTCAATTGCGGAGTGAAATGCGGACAACCCGCTTGATTCAGCGGCTTAATCCGCCAATCGGTAAGACTAATCCATTTGCTTTTGGAGGAGGACTAATGAATGGAGGCATCTCCCAAGCGGGTATGGGGCTGCTGTCGTCAGTCTTCCAGTTTGATTACATGGGTTCGGCGGAGTTTGAATGGGGGACTGTTCCATCCGCTTTGAGCCTGCTGCTTAACGAATCTGCCCAGAGCCGGATCGTCACCGGTAAGCATGGCTTGGTGTTCTACCTTGCTCCCATGCAATACGAAGCAGGCGTTATGCAAGTAATCGATCAATTGCTGGCCGACGAGAACAAGCTGCAGCTAAAGGAGTATTGCGGCTTGGCTGAAGCTCTACAACCAGAGAGTATTCGTCAACGCTATATCAAAGCTGTGGGCTGGCTGGAGGTCAGTAACGGTTTTATGTTCTTCATTGACGAGAATATGTTCAATCAGACCAAGGCACTATTCGACATCGAATAGGCGGCTTGAACTTGCACAAAGGCTCTTGTATAGCAAGAGCCTTTCTTTATTTATAATCATATATACCTATAGTATTTATGGCATTGCCATGCTATACTTCGCCTTGGCCAGTTGGGGTCGTTGCACACTGGAGAAGACAATGGGCAGACAAGAGCACAGTCGGGAACGTCAAACATTTCTGGTTGACTTTGACAATACGCTGGCTGATGCCGACAGGATGAAAAATGACATCCAGCAGGCTATTGCCAGCATATTAGACTCTTCGATTGCAGATGCGTATGCGTGGCTATATGAACAAGTGCGCAACGAGGGTGGTGGCGTGGATATTCCTTTGACGATCGCTAAACTGCATCGCACTGGCTGCATCACCAACTCAGAGCGGAAGTGCTTGGCGACGATAGTGAGAGAGTTTCCTTACCGGGACTATGTATTCCCGGAGGCTCCGGCAGTCGTAGAACAGCTGTCCCAGCAGGGTACGGTGCTGATTTTATCTGATGGCGATCCCATCTTCCAGAATCATAAAATTGTGGTCTCGGGACTGTCTGAGAAGGTTGCCAAAGTCATCGTGGCGCCCCAAAAGGTGGAGCTATTTACCCGGCTGGAAGGATTCTTTCCAGCAGAGCAATACTACTTGATCGATGACAAGCCAGTGGTGCTAAATCTGGCTGCCGAATATTTTGGTCGGCAAGTGCGAACTATTCATGTCCGCCAGGGGCACTACGCTCAAATGGCAGCGTTTGAGCCGTGGCTGAGCGTCGGCGCAATCGGGTCTTTGCT
>CAZHWT010000064.1:0-4503 GCA_964536215.1 uncultured Candidatus Saccharibacteria bacterium | reverse complement strand
ACTCGCCTACTGCGGAACGCAGCATAAAACCTCAACCCCAGCGTAGGCTCAGCAATCTCCAACAGCGTATACTATAACTCTCGGGTCCCGCATCATGCACCACCTCATTCGCCTCTCCATCGCCGCCACCATCAGTGCCGTCACTAGCTGGCTCAGCTTCGCTCTCAGCCACAACCTCTACACACTCACCACTGGAGAGCAGCCTCCCACCGCCAGCGACTTCACCATACTCAGCCTGACCATCAGCCTCATCATCGGCGGCATAGTCTTTGTCATCTCCTACCTAAAAATCACCAGCTGGCTAGGCGAGTAGACAATAGCCATACTATTATTAACTAAGTTCAAGACTCATACGTTCAAGCTCTTGCTATACCAGCTCATTATCTAGCCAGAGCTGCATGCCACCTCCGGATACCGTATACTAATAGACACATGCTTGCCCGTCATAAAATCCTCGTTAATAGAATCGAGACCTACTATTGGGAGCGCAATCCCCGTAACTCGCCCGTCGTCTTGTTTGTTCACGGCTTCAAAGGCGAGCATAGCGGTTTAACCGCCATCACCACCCCTTTCCAAGGCTACCGCATCATCATGATCGACCTGCCCGGGCACGGCCTCACCAAACCACTATCCACCCAACACACTATCCTTAACTTTGTCAAATTCATCAATCAATTCTGTCGCCAGCTTGGCCTAAGCAAAATCCACCTGGTTGGACACTCCTACGGCGGCTCTATCGCCCTCGTCTATGGGGGACTTTTCCCTGACACACTCATCAGCCTCTCCTTGGTCATGCCAGCCATCCCGGCCAAGTCAATTAGCAGCACTTTAGCCGACCTAGAATTAAAAATTAATAGACTGCTGCCACCACGCTTACAAAAAGTCTGGCTCTACTCACCACCCGTCGAAGCTGCCGCCTTCGTGGTCATGATCAAAACACTCAGCCGCAAACAAAGAATAGCCATTCTCAAAAGAAAGTTTCAAAAAACCGAAGACTACGACCTTAACGTCCTAACCGAATGTCTTACCAGCTTTACTCGCACACCCTATTTTAGCTACGCACGAAAAATTACCGCTCCCACCCTCATTATCGGCGGAGATAAAGATTTTATTGCCAGCAAGCCTAGCCTCCACCTACTCCAAAAATATATCCACAACTCCGACCTAAAAATCCTCACCAGCACCGGCCACCTAGCCAACCTAGAAAAGCCCGGCACTCTCGCCACCCTCATTATCAGCTTCATCAAGAGCTCTCGCGTCGCCTCCCTACCCAAACTTACTCATCAAGCCTCTCAATATACAACCGTCCAAAAGTAGTTAGTTCGTGGTAGAAAAGTCTACTCGTTTACTCGAAATGAGCTTACTCGAAACTCGTACCTAGGTATCCTTGGGAAAATGGCATATTGGACATATTGGGGAAATTGAAATCTCGCCTACACACCCATTCGGTTATTAGAATATCCGAAGCATTCGCATTGCCATTTCAGCCAGAGGCTGACAGGCTCCATTCGGATACTACCTTATTCGTAATTCGCATTATTCGCACATTAGCATAATTCGCGCCAGAATTCGCATCATTCGTATCCGTAATTAGCATATTCGTAGCATTCGCAAATAAAAAACTCCTCCCAAAGGAAGAGTCTTTTATCCCGATCGAGTCGGGACGTACCCCGAAACTGACCCACCAAAAGGTTGGTTAACCGAGGACCCAATACGTCGCTCACTATACCTGAAAACCTTCTAAATAACAACAGCCTGGCGCCGAAAGAATCGTCCCTAAAAGCCGCGTTCACCAAGTCCAACCTCTCCAATTTCCCAAACCACCCCATGTCAGAATATCTGAGATAAATTAAAGTTATTATATAATACTTTTAAAAGTATTATATAATAAAAATGCTCCCCAAAACCAAAAGAGCTCCGACAAAAATCGGAGCTCTTTTCTGGGCGCTTCCAACTTGAAACTGGACGCTGAATGTATTAAAGCTTCGCTTTAATACATTCCCCCCATTCCACCCATGCCCATATCGCCACCGCCAGCTGGTGCCGGTGGATTCTTTTCCGGCAAATCAGCCATCAGGCATTCAGTCGTAATCAGGATGCCGGCTACCGAAGCCGCATTGCGCAACGCCGACTTAGTTACCTTAGACGGGTCCAAAATCCCCCGCTCAATCAGGTTACCAAAGTCATTCTTGTTCACGTCATAGCCAAAATCGCTCTTACCCTCAACCACCTTGCCCACCACAAAGTTGTCATCCACACCGGCATTACGAGCTAACTGGCGCAATGGCTCTTCCAAAGCTCGGCGAACAATACCCACCGCCACTTGCCGCTCCGCTTCCAGCTGCAAGCCATCCAGGGCCTTAGAGGCTCGAATCAGGGACACTTCACCACCTGGCACAATCCCTTCTTCCATAGCGGCCTTAGTCGCCGCCACCGCATCTTCTACCCGCATCTTGCGCTCCTTCATTTCAGCTTCAGAGGCTGCTCCCACCGACAGCACCGCTACCCCGCCAGCCAACTTGGCCAGTCGCTCTTGCAGCTTCTCTTTATCGTAGGTAGAGTCAGTCTGATCAATTTGGACGCGAATAGTATCCATCCGACCCTTCAAAGCCGCTTTATTGCCTTTACCGCCAACCACTACAGAGTCATCCTTAGTCGCCGTTACCCGGTCAGCTCGACCTAAGTCCTCAATCGTGGCGCTGTCCAACTTGCGGCCAACATCTTCAGTAATCACCGTACCGCCGGTCAACGTAGCAATATCGGCCAACATTTCCTTGCGGCGATCACCAAATCCCGGCGCCTTAATAGCCAGCACATTAAAGGTCCCCCGCAATTTGTTCAAGGCCAATGTCGCCAAAGCCTCACCATCAACGTCCTCAGCAATAATCACAAAGTTCTTAGATACCTTCATGACGCTTTCTAACAGCGGCAAAATGTCCTGAATAGCCGAAATCTTCTTATCCGTAATCAGAATATACGGGTCTTCCACCGAAGCTTCCATCCTAGCCGGATCAGTCACAAAGTAAGCTGAAGAATAGCCTTTATCCAACTGCATACCTTCCTTGTACTCTACTGACACTTCCAACCCCTTGGACTCTTCCACTGTTACCACTCCTTCAGCCCCCACCTTCTCCAAGGCTTCCGCAATCAGCTTGCCCATCTCAGCATCTTGTGAAGAAACGGTTGCCACCTGCTCCTTCTCTTCACGCGTCTTAATCGGCTTAGCCATCTTATCCACTTCTTTAGCCACCGCATCAGCCGCTGCTTCAATTCCATAGCGCAAGGCCATCGGGTTAGCCCCACGACTAATACTCTTAAGCGACTCATTTACAATTGCCTGAGCCAACACCGTAGCCGTGGTCGTACCATCACCAGCTGCGTCATTAGTCTTAGAGGCCGCCTCCTTTAGCAATTGGGCCCCCATATTCTCAAACGGATCTTCCAACTCCACCTCTTTAGCCACAGTCACACCATCATGAGTAATGGTCGGGCCGCCCCACTTTTTATCCAAGGCCACATTTCGCCCCTTGGGTCCCAGCGTCGTCTTAACCGCTTCAGCCAACTGGTCAACGCCAGACTTAAGCTTCTTACGCGCTTCCTCCCCATACAACATTTGCTTCGCCATAAAAACCTCCTTAATAATTAAACAACAAGCTACAAGAGTCCAACAAACCAAATTTGTACCTTAAGATTTATCAATTCCTTGGCATTTGGATTCTTGGGTCTTTGGATCCCTGCAATTATGAAATAATTGCTAAAATGTCTTTTTCTTCCACCACCAAATACTCCTCGCCATCCACTTCCACCTCAGTCGGACCGTACTTAGTAAAGTACACTTTCTGACCAACCTTAACGTGCATTGGCAAGACTTTTCCTTCAGGTGTTGTCTGGCCTGGGCCCACTGCCAAAACTTCTCCCATCTGCGGACGATCTTTGCTAGCCGTATCTGGAATAACAATTCCCGAGGCCGTCACCTCTTCCTTGGCAGCTGCCTTAATTAATACCTTATCGGCTAACGGCTGAATCTTTGCAGCGTTCATACATACCTCCTTTCAGGTAAACATAGTAATTAGAAAAGAAAAGTTCCTGTTTAGCACTTCCAGGAACGCAGTGCTATTATAGGAAGCCTCAGCTCTGTATGTCAAGAGCCGAGCAGAACGCAGCCCAACTGCGCGCCATTCGCATATTCGTTGATTGGTTTATTCGCCTATTCGTATTCGCCTAACTACCCACTACTCACCACCCACCTAGGTATCCTTGGGTTCCTAGGGGTCCGGGGGAAAAATGGTGTATTGGGTATATTGGGAGTGTTGGTAATAGTGGCTAAGTTCACTCGTAACATTCGTGTTTCGTGGATTCGCATATACATTCGTAATTCGGCTGGTACCCAATTCGTATATTCGCATATTTGCAGCATTCGCATTGCCATTCGTAATTCGGCTGTTACCTATTCGTAATAAGCATCTTCTACTTCGTCTTCTCTCGAATCTCCGTCACATCCTC
>CAZHWT010000063.1:0-4624 GCA_964536215.1 uncultured Candidatus Saccharibacteria bacterium | reverse complement strand
TCTGCGCTATTTTATCGCAGAAGCTATCTGTGCGCAAGATGAGAATCTATGTCTCGCAGCACATCTGGCTTATTGCTCCCCACTCCATCCACCCCCAACTCGCGTAATTTGCTTACTTCATGAGGAGCGTCAGCTGGGAACGCGTATAATTTCCACTCCTTGCGATGGGCTACTTCGACCAGCTTAGAGGTAATAAAAGGTGCCCTAATAATCACAGCATCAATATCCTCTTTGCCTAAGCGGCGAATAGTAAACGGCAAAATCTGCCGGATAACAAAGTGAATGGGGCTCATGGCCCGATGACGGTGTGCCAGATAGTGCAATAGCGGCTGCAACCAGCGAATATAGTAAACCTTAATAAGCATACTCGACGGGAAGGCTAGCGTAACATATAGCCTAGGATCTAGCTGTTTGACTTTGCGAAGGCTCTTTTTGTTTAGCCCCGAAAACATGATCTCATCACTCATGTCCAGTTTTTTAACCAATGCCACCACATCGGCCTCTATGCCTCCCACCTTTAAGTCCAGATTTACTTGTGCTTTACCCTTAATAAACAGTAGCGCTTCTTCCAGCGTTGCAACCATTTCCCCGCCTGCCAAGCAAACTTGCTTTATCTGATCAAATGTCGACCGGCTCACCTTTACCTTGTGCCCCTGACCCTTAATAAAAGGCTCATGAGCCAACACCAGTACATTGTCTCGAGTTCGCCGTACGTCTACCTCCACCATATCCACCCCGCAGTCGATGGCTGTTTGTATAGATGATAGGGTATTTTCAGTCGCATAAGCTGCCGCCCCGCGATGCCCCATGCGCAAAAAACTAGAAGTCATACAAACAAGTATACAACACTCTCCACGCAGGCGGAGAAAAAGTTGAATGCTACAAAAGTCCAACGGCAAGGTGTGAGGGGAAGGTGCAAAGGGAAGGTATAAGAGATCAAGAGTCCAAATGCCAAGGAAAGCGAGAAGGGGCAATTTAATTTATAAAAAATTATCTTTATAGTTTGTAGCTTAAGTCTTTCCTTGGCATTTGGACTCTTGCATCTTAGGCCTTGCCGACACTAGTCGGCCCTGTGTATCCACCACAATCTGCCCAACTCTTTCATAGTATCAATAGCTAATGACAGTGATGGCTGTAGCTTGGAATTATCTTTGGCCTCCCATAAAACTGGTACTTCGACCACTTTAAGCTTGGCCTTTTTTGCCAAATAAAGAATTTCAATATCAAAGGTCCAGCGTTTTATCTGTTGCCGGGAGAACAAAGCCTCAGCCGCCTGAGCCGTAAAGGCTTTGGCCCCGCATTGACTATCTCGGATACGGCCCAAAAATGGCCGCGTGGCCACCAAACGAAAGGCTTTACCCAAAAAGCGCCGGATCCAGGGCTGCGGCTTGCGCCCTACCAAGCGCAAATCGGTACCATCGGCCTGAATACGTGAACCAATAGCCACATCAGCCCCCTCAATTAAAGCTGCAAATAACGTATGCAACTCAGACGGCGGCGTGGCCATGTCTGCATCCAAAAAGGCCCGAAAATCACCCTGAGCCTCCAACATTCCTTTGCGCACTGCCCAGCCCTTACCCTGGTTTTTAGGCAGCTTAATAATCCGGTGAGGTAATGACGACTGCCATTGCTGCAATAGCTCCACTGTCTTGTCTCGACTGCCATCATCTACAAACAACAGCTCCCATTCCTGCTCAAGACCAGCCGCAAACTGTTCCAACTCTTGGAGCGATGCTTCAATTCTGGCCGCTTCATTAAAAACAGGAATAATAACCGAAAAGCGTGGAGATGACACAGATTTACTGTAGAGGTTCCAATGATTGCCTGTCAACCCCGATTCGATCGGGGCAACTCCGAGCTAGTGAATAGTGAGTAGCGGGTGGTGAGTGGTATAGGTATCGAACTTTGCGGGCATGCAGCCGTAGGCTACAGGAGTACGGGTTGAATCGTAAAGACTGGCTGTCTTGCCATCTTGCCGCCTCTTAGGACGAATAACGAAGCATCGAATAGACGAATAACAAATTGACGAAGCGTTGTATGGTAGTGTGTAAAGGTTTTAAACTTTGAGTTGTGGCTTTGAACTATACACTTTACGCTTTATACTATCTAGGCAAGATCTCTTTCTGGACGCTTAAAACTGGACGCTGGACGCTGACACTAAACGTGCCCTAGCAAACTTAGTGTTTAGTCTGCCCCTGATGGAAAAATTGATCAATGTCGACGTGAGTAACTGGCGTAGGAGTAATAGGTTTGGCCCGTGGCTGCTTCTTGGGTTGGTGGACGTGTCGTTCCAGGTGTCCAATGCGGCGCTGTATATGACGCAGCTGCCACTGTTGCCAGACAATTGCCCCCGTTGTGGTTAGCATAAAGGCTACAGCCACTACTCCTAGAACGATATCCGGACTTTGCTGCAGTAAGCGAGTTGTAATAGTGGTTACAATCATCACAAACAAGGCCCACGTCATCCACCATTGAGGCGTATGTCCGGCTAAGTGAGGTTGAAATATCTGGCGTTTAATCATAAAAAATATATGCAATACTAGTATAACACTTACTCTAGTAGGGGTAGTCAAGGGCCAAGCATAAAGGGAAATATGAATACAAAACACCGAATGATGACACAATCTAGAAATAACAAATAGAGCTCACAAGGTTATTCATTTATATTTCGGTTTTCTCATTTGGTTCATTATTCAAATTTCAAGGTTCTACCTTTAAGCATATACAGCCACTTGCCCAACTTGTTATACTACCGCCAGTATGTAAACTATATAACTATATAGCGGACAAGAAAGGATTACTCAATTATGGCCGTAGAAGATATTCAACAGCGCTTAGCTGAAATCGAAGACGAGCGTGGCAAAGTTGCCACCCTTAAAGACATGCTCAAGAATGCCCTGGAAAGCGACATCCCGTATCAGGAGGCTTACGCCGAGCAAAAAGACTGGGCTGCCAAAGCTAAAAAAGCCAAAGAAGCCGCTTATGCCGCAGCCAACGGCGACAATATTCAAGAAGAAATCGCCGATATTAACGAAAAAATTAAGAGCTTGCAGGAATTATTGTCCTACGAGCTAGTGCAGTATTACGAGCAATATAAGACTAACGAATTTACCGATCTAGAAGGCAATACCCGCCGCTTCAAAGTCGGCGCCAGCCTGGTAAAGGGTAAGGGTGAGGATGAAGGTGGCCCGTCGTTGCCCGGCCCTCAGCCACAGCCGCGTCAGGCCGACGAACCCAGTACCGAAACGCCTGAAGTTGTTACCACTACGGCTACCGTCTCTGAAACAGTCGTACTTGATGAGTCCGTTGACGAAGAGTAAGTTCAAAGAAATATAGCAAAAAGACATGCGCCGGTAGTAAAATACCGGCGCATTTGGTTGGACGGAATTATAATGGTTGGTTATCCCACTTCAGCGCCAGATCACCTTTCTCTGCCAGGATCAAGGCGGCTATTCCTGCGTGAGCGCTAATGGCGTCCTCGACCTGCTCGCAACCGAATCGACCAATAGCCCCGTGGATCGATATTCCCGCCACGCGATCCAGTTCTGGGAAATAAGCGACCAGTTGACCGTCTTCATCTATGGTCAGTGGGAGGACGCCTGAAGATGGCCACGAGTTCCTTAGCTGTTCTTCGATATTTATAGGCGGCGCCTTCTCGAAGACGTCGGCATCAATGCTCAGCAACCGGCGTAGCCAGTCGGTAAGGGTTTGATATCTTGATTCAATAGTCTCGATACGCTCGCCAAGATCTTCGCGACTCACCTGCAAATACATTGCTCTATCCCTTCTGGTTCTGCTAACCCCAAATGATCAGCGGGCAGATTATATTATTACTTCGCAAGAATAGTTGAGAAAAGGATAGAAATAAGTTGCTATTTTAATAGCAACTTATTTGGTGGTGGAAGCCCGGCCTAATTTGGCGGCGACTTTAGACTTTAATTTGCTGCGCTGCTGCTCATCTTGCCAAAAGTGAATCAGTGGCTGGGCTACTGATGCAAGGATAATTAAGCCGATAATCGGCAGCAAATATCGGTCGACATCGGGAATAAGTTTGCCCAACCAAAAGCCCCCTAGAGTAATTCCAACACTCCACAGCAACCCGCCAATAATGTTGTAGGTCAGAAAGGTCTGGTAGTGCATACTGCTAATACCGGCTGCAATCGGCGCAAAGGTACGAACGGCTGGCACAAATCTGGCCAGAATAATGGTCTTTTTGCCATGTTTAGCGTAAAAAGCCTCGGCTTTCTGCAGATGGTGTGGATCGCGCAGCAGTGACCCTTCTTTACTAAAAAAAGGCCGGCCCAATTTTTGGCCAAATAAGTATCCGACACTGTCTCCTGATACGGCAGCCACAAACAGAATAATCAATAGCTCCAGTAGACCAATGCTCAGTCTGCCTTGAGACACCAGTAGTCCAGTCGAGAAAAGCAGGCTATCTCCCGGCAAGAAAAAGCCAAAAAATAAACCAGATTCAGCAAAGATAATACCAAACAAAATAGCCGCCAAATGAACCGGGTCAATGGTTGGTAGCCAGGCGATAAGCCAAGCCAGTAGGTGCTCGGGGTTAATCCAATACAAAATATCCACCAATACATTGTAGCAGAATTACGAATAATAAATACGA
>CAZHWT010000062.1:0-4859 GCA_964536215.1 uncultured Candidatus Saccharibacteria bacterium | reverse complement strand
ACTCACCCTTGTCCGCCCCGCCAGGGTCGGAACTCACAAAACACCTAGGTATCCTTGGGGTCCTAGGGGTCCTGGGGAAAATGGTGTATTGGGTATATTGGGGGATATTGGGTAGATTGGAATCTCGTCTACGCAGTTATTTGTTGATTCGTTATTCGTCTATTCGCTCCCGTACTCAGTGCTCCCTCCCCTATCTCCTGCAGCCTCCGGCTGCACACCTACTCCCTACTTGCCTACTCGCCTACTCGCCTACCTTTTATTTGTAGCATTCGTGTTTCGCAGCATTCGCATATACATTCGTAATTCGGCTGTTACCCAATTCGTATATTCGCATATTCGTAGCACCTGTCCGACCCGACAGGGGCGGATTCGCATTGCCATTTCAGCCAGAGGCTGACAGGCATCCATTCGGATGTTACCTATTCGCCATGCGGGAATTATGCGATAAAAGTGCAGGAAATACAGTTTCACCAAAGATAAAACCAGTAGCGAGTCAACACATATACAAAAACAAAAATTCCCGCTCTAGCGGGAAAACCTACCTATCAAATTACCAATTCTTAGCCGCCTTTGGCGGAATTAGTTGACTTTATTCTTCTCGAAGCTTTACCACCAATCGTCGATCGCGCCCATCGCCTTCTGATTCGCCCACCACATCAGGCTCTTGCTGCAAGGCCATATGAACAATTCGTCGGTCATACGCCGACATAAATGGTAAAGGCAGTGGTTTACGCGTAAAACGAACTCGCTCAGCAGAACGGCGGGCTAACGCCTGCAACGACTCTTCTTGGCGCTGGCGATAATTACCAACATTAACGAGCACTTTGTATCGCTCGGCATCATCCCCCTGAGGTGTATTAATCATCAAAGAAAGAATTGTCTGCAATGCCACTAGTGTTTCACCGTGATGACCAATCAGTGCACCCAAATCTTCACCATCTATTTGCACATGAACAACCTGCGACTCATCCAATTCCAAAGACACATGAGCCTCTATCTCCAGTAGAGATAAAAGCTGTTCTACCATTTCTTGTACGCGAGTAAGCTGCTGACTATCCATAACTGTGGTCTACATTATTTCTTCTTGGTTTTCTTTTTTGGAGATGATTTCTTTTTTGCTTTAGCTTGAGGTGTCTTTGCTTCCGCTGGCTCTTCAATTGCAACCGGCACCATAGCTTGGTGAGGCAAAGCTCGATTAACGTAGAACTGCTGGATTATACTAAACAAGTTACCTACAGTCCAGTAAAGTGCCAAACCAGCTGGGAATCTCCAAGCAACCAAAAAGGTCATAATCGGGAAAAAGTACACCATTTGTCGCTGTGCATTCATCATTGACTGCTCCAGAGACGCTTCCTTCTTATTCCCCGGCTTTGGCATAGCATCGGCCGGTGGCAGCGTCATTCGAGCCAAAATAAACTGGCTTATCCCCGCCACAATCGGCAAAATTAAATATGGGTCAGGATGGGCCAAATTCATCCAGCCAAAATCCAAATGCAAGTCAGACACCTGGGCAATGTGTAACCAGTCAAAGTATAATTGACTATTCAGCTCACCCACTGTCTTCAAATCCACCACAAACCGCAGAGCCGCATACACGCCAAATAAGAACGGTAATTGTAACAGCATTGGCAAACATCCACCCATTGGACTTACGCCATGCTCCTTATACAGCTCCATCTGTGCCTGAGACAGCGCCATCTTGTCACTACCGTGTTTATCTTTCAGAGCGTCTACATGCGGCTTAAGTTGCTGCATTTTGCGCTGCGAATGAAGCGACTTCCAATTAAGGGGCAGAACGATTAATCGGAATAAAATCGTTAACCCAACAATCGCCCACCCCATACTGCCACCAAATATCGTAAACAGCAGCATTAAAAGGTTTAAAAACGGAATAAAGAAAATTGTATTAATCAAGGACATCATATGAAAGAAATAAGTTTCAACAAACCAATCGTCAATTTTATTTAATCCAATTTGGCATTTGGACTCTTATGCCTTATGGTTTTATACCACTGGATCATACCCGCTGCCACCCCAGGGGTGGCACTTACTAACTCGAATAATTCCCAATCTCAATCCTTTTATTACTCCATACTTCTCCACCGCTTCAATGGTATATTGTGAGCAAGATGGCTCAAACCGGCAGATTTTGCGATGCGGAATCAAAATTCCTAACCAGCCATGATCTAGAGATACATACTTTCGGTACCACCGCAATAGGCTAAGCACTGCCGACTTCATATTCTCAGCGCAGCAAAGTCGTCATCTTCTTTATCTCGGCTGCAATATCCCCCGTCGTCTTGCTTTTAATCAGCGGTCGAGCAATAAATACTATATCCCTCCCACCCAGATCAGCTTGCAGTTGTCGGCTAGCTTCACGCAAAATCCGAGACGCGCGCTTACGCACTACCGCTTTACCAATTTTAGCAGAAACAATCACTCCCATGCGCAACGTCTGGGCCCGATTTGGTTGTATAAAAGCCAGAAAAGACGTCGAACGCCACTGCCTACCTTTACGCGTTCGCCGAAAATCAGCCGCCGTGTGAAGCCGCTGTTGTTTAGGAAGCATACTTATTTCTTAACCAACGTCAATAATTTGCGGCCTTTAGCTCGACGTCGCTTTAGAATATTCTGTCCACCATTAGACATCATCCGCTTCAGAAAGCCGTGCTTATTGCGTCGTTTAATTTTACTTGGCTGCCAAGTGCGTTTAGGCATAAAAAACTCCTCAAAAAGTCGACCCGCAGTATACAGGACCCAATCCTCAGAGTCAACACCGACTCAGAAGAAAATTATATTCAAGATATAAGATTAAAGATCTAGACGTAATTTTAAGAGATAAAGAAAGGTAGAAAAGAAGATCTGAAAGTAAAAATAATTTATATTTTTTACCTTGCTTTTTATGTCTGGATCTTTGACCTTATATCCTATATCCTAAATCCTAACTAGATTTTGTGGATAACTCTTGACCAATCTCCCCTGCCCACGTAGTATGGAAAGCACAACACTCCCCTGCCCACTTGGTGTTACTTTTACACTATGTATAACCCCGATCAGCTCTGGCAACAGGTCTTAACCGACCTGCAAATAACCGTCAACGCCCCAATTTTCAAGGCCTTCGCTTCTCAAACCGTCTGTTTAGACGTCACAGAAGATACGGTTGTCGTCGGCTGCCCTAATCCGGTCAGCCTTAATCATTTGGACACCAAGTTCCGCCCCCAAATTGAACAAACTATTCAACAAATCACCAAACAGTCATTTCTGGTCCAATTTGTCATTCATAAAACCAAGGCCGAAAAAACCAAAGCCGCTCCCCTGTTTGACGAACTCCCCGAAACTACTGACACAATCTCACCTATTCAACCAATCAATCAGGCGTCAAACACTACTGTCACGCCCTCAAACCATCAAAATACTCCGTCCCTTTCTCAACCTTCCCCCCAATCCACGCCTCTAAACAATCTTAATCCTAGCTATACTTTTGACCAATTCGTCGTAGGCAACACTAACCGCGTCGCTCACGCTGCAGCCCTAGCTGTCACCGATAACCCTGGTAAAAACTACAATCCATTCTTCCTTTATGGCGGTACAGGCGTCGGTAAAACTCATTTAGTTCAAGCCATTGGCAACGCCCTAATCGCCAAAAACCCTAAGACCCACGTCATTTACTGTTCAATCGAGCGATTCATGAACGACTTTATTGATTCTATTCGTTTCAAAACCACCAACGAGTTTAAAACCAAATATCGCTCAGCCGACGTACTTATAGTCGACGATATCCAATTTTTAGCTGGAGACAAACAATCAACTCAAGAAGAATTCTTCCATACTTTTAATGAACTCCACGCTTCTGGCCGCCAAGTTATTCTCTGCTCCGATAGACCACCCAAAAAAATTGAAACACTTACCGATCGCCTCATTTCCCGCTTTGAGGGAGGGCTATCTGTCGATATGGCTTTACCAGACTTCGAAACCCGTTCAGCTATCATTCAAGCCAAGGCAAGTCATTTAAATATTTACCTTACTTCTCAAATCGTGGAATACTTAGCCGGTCTGGACAACGAAAGTATTAGAGCTATCGAAGGCATGATGCTCAAGCTGCAAACAGTCGCTATCGCTTCTGCCGAACCTTTAACTCTAGCCATCGTCCAATCGATTTTTGGCCAACCGACTCCAGCCGCAGTCACACCCACACCTATGCCTCGCAACCCTAACGCACTACTTAAACTCATCTGCGAATCCTACGGCATAACTCTTAAAGAGTTAATCAGTAAAAAACGCACCCAAAACCTCGTTACTCCTCGCCAACTTGCTATGTATATGTTGCGACAAGACCTTGGTCTCAACCTAGAAACCATCGGTCAACTCCTAGGCGGCCGCGATCACACCACTATTATGCATGGTATCGATAAAGTCGCCAAAACTCTCAATACTGACGACCAACTCAAAGCTTCACTTACCGCTCTGCGCCAAGGTTCTCTCTGATAATCCACAAATAATCCACAAATTGTTATCCACCCTGTGGATAAAGTGTGGATAACAAATCCACTTTGTGTACAACCAAAATCGTTTAAAAAGTAACCCAAATTGTACCCAAACCACTAATCCACCTACTATCCACCAAACTCTCAAAATAATCTACATTCATTTTATACGTCCTACCAGCCAAAAACGACCAAGCACAGAAGTAAAACTTATCCCCGCCAAAATTCAATCACTTCTCACTATCACATCAACCAAACACCCCAACTTATCCCCTTATCCCCACCACCTATTATTACTATTAAGAGAAAAGAAAATAAATAAATTAATAAGGGGATAACGTATACGAATGAGTCTATCGTTATTCGCATAACTAC
>CAZHWT010000061.1:0-4864 GCA_964536215.1 uncultured Candidatus Saccharibacteria bacterium | reverse complement strand
GGGTAATTACCATTGTACTACTTGTCAGCCAAGCAAGTAAGGAATTGATTTAACTCGACACCGCGTTAAGATATACATAAGCAGTCAGACAAAGGAGACGACAATGGACTGCATCGCTGACCTCCAGGCAGATCACGACCTAGGACTGTTACCTATAGTAGACAACAAGCGCTGCTGGTTCTGCCACCGGAAACTACGCCACGGCATTTTTGCCAATCGCCACCACCTCTTTCCACAACGATATGTCAGGAGGGGGATTCTGCCAGGCTTTTATAAGCAAGTTTGGGTCAAAGCTCATGCTTTCTGTCATGCTCTCTGGCACTCTATCCACGACCGGCCTGACTATACCTGGGAAGAGTATCGAACCGAGATGAAATTCCGCAACTACGGCTATGGTATCTTCATCTCAGCCTATTGGCTGCGTCAAGGGTACACCCCCGGTAATCTGAGTAGGTATTGGCAAAAACACCATCCTGGAGCGGTTCAAGCCGCTCCATTTCTCTTTAAATTAACCCTCATGCAAAAAGCCACAAAAAATGCCGCTTTCCAGCGGCCAATGTATATATAAATAATACCCCACCAGCCATATTCTGTCAAATTTTGCCCAAATTCTGGCTAACTTTTCACGTTTTTTACACATCGTTAATTTAATGTCGATATTCCTCAGACAACCTATCATAATATGCCCGACCTACACTACAGGCAGCGCATTCACATAACAATAAATAGTTTTATTGCTAAAGATAATCAGACTCCGTAAACTTGACACCAACACTGTATTGTTTTACGATAATGATGTTCACAAGAACACTATAACTGGAGGTAAAATATATGGAAGAAACAACAACGACAACCAAATCCACGGATATGGTACTAGGGGTATTCAACCAACAAACCCAAGCCGAAACAGCCATCGAAGCGTTAAAAAATCGAGGCTACGACCCTAAAGAAATTTCGGTCATTATGAAAGATACCGAACAGGCTACCGACCTAGAGGATAATACCGGCGCCAACGTGGCTGACGGTGCCGCCTCTGGCGCTGTGACAGGAGGAGCACTGGGCGCATTGGCCGGGGTATTAGTTGGCATTGGCGCTATTGTTATCCCAGGCATTGGCGGAGTCCTCATTGGCGGGCCAATCGCTGCCGCACTTGGTCTAGGCGGAGCCGCTGCCACCACCGCCACTGGTGCCATAACTGGCGCCGTTGCTGGCGGACTAGTCGGAGCGCTGGTTGGCCTTGGCGTCCCAGAAGAGAGCGCCAAAACATACCAAGAAAGCGTTAAAGCTGGAGCTATTCTCTTGGCTGTGCCCACCTTACACGAAGCCACACACATAGAAGTTAAAGGCATTCTAGAAGGCGCTGGCGCCAACCAAGTCACCGAAGTCCACGCCTAATAACGCCAAGTCAAAAAATAGGGCGATCGCAAGATCGCCCTATGGCAAAAAAGTAACTACCTTAGTCAGTTAAGGCATTACGCCTTAGCTTATTTCGGTTAGTGCGCTCCAAGCGGGTATCAGCAGCCGTCAAAGCGCATAATGGATCAAACTCCGAAGATATCCACTCCTTCAAAATCTCCATCTCCAACTCTGTGTTAATTTGAGGAAATGTCCCAAAAGAACCAGTCGCTGCTGGAGTCGGCTGTCCAGCCCAGAACTCATCATACGGAGTCATCGGAGTGGCCGAACTTGGTCCGGCTAATCTAGCACTCATGCAGTTCTCCTTGTGCATACAAACCAAAATTCCGGTCGCTGAAATATACCACAATATCCCAGAACACTCAAGCATTAGTCTGGCCAGAACGTAGACCAAACGTAAAGATTTAACTGATTCCTTTTGATAACAACTGAAAATGAACTTCGTAATTCGCGCTACGGCTTAGGCCCCTTACGCCAGACCTGAATGAGCAATCCTTTACCCCATTTTTGCACCATCACTCTTTGATTAGTCTTCCGGCCCAGCTGACGAAAATTTTTAATTCAAAAAACCTGGTACGCTAGCCTGCTTTGCCAATCTGCTATATACTACATATATAGTATGTCTAAATTATCTGCCCATAAGCTATTTCTCGTAACTGGCATTATTGCCGTTTGCCTTAGCTATCTGCCGCTACCAGGCCTACTAATGCCATCCGTTGCCCAAGCTGCTGAGCTTCCCATGAACATGGACTTCACTCAAAACGTCCATGGCGATATTGCTGCCATTGGTAACATTAATTTAACTTGCCCAGCCGCCGATTCAGACTGTGCTGCTGCCCAAAGCAGCGACCCCCTCAACCCAGCCGCCAAAAGCCGCAATAACGAGTGGAACACCAGCGCCGAACCCGTCAATATTGACCCATCGGCTGGATTTACCGACAGCTCTAGCGCCCAACTAGCCATTCCCGCTGGCTCCACCGTCCTCAAAGCTAATCTTTATTGGGGCGGCTACAACGATAGTGATGTAGTGACAACCAATCCACAAGTACCTATCCAATTCCGCACCCCAGCTTCATCTTCATATACTCAAGTTGAATCTCAGCAAATAGCCTCAAATAACGGTAGCGATGTTTATTGGAGAGCCAAAGCGGATGTTACCTCCCTCGTATCAACTGGAGGACCAGGCAACTACTATCTAGCAGATCTAACTCAATATATCGACACCGTAGACGGTCAAGGCATGATGGCCTTCTGGACCCTCATAGTAGCCTTCTCTCATCCCGACCAACCCTTGCGAAATCTAACCATTTTTGACGGCTTCGTTAATGTCATCGCCGGTGGATCGGGCAGTACCGTCTATACCGGAATCGAAGGTTTTCAAACACCTCAAACCGGTTCTTTTGAATCAAAGGTAGGATTTGCTATTCTCGATGGCGACCGCGGTTGGACAGACAAAGGCATAGGCATTGCAGCCAAAAATGGAAGCTGTGATGCTACTAGCGATTGGAAAAATTTTGCTGACAATGCCATGAATCCGCCCGACGACTTCTACAACTCCAGTATTAGCTATCTTGGCACAAATACCAGCTACGGCGGTGGTACTCGAAATCCAAGCTACAGCAACAATTTCGCCGTCGACATTGACACCTTCTCCACTCAAGAGCTAGACAATAATGCCACCGGAGCCTGCTTCAAATTTGCCACCGATGGCGAAGGTGTCATGCCCTTTGCCATTTTCTCAGCCATCGAAATTTGGCCTCCACTCATCGACGTCACCAATGCTAAAACGTTTGCCAATATCACCCACCCCAACTTTACCGATAAAGCTGTTGCAGGCGACACCATCGAATACAGCATTACAGCCAAGAGTATTGGTCAAGACGGCGTGACTGATTTTATCCTAACCGACTCACTCCCGACTGGCGTCACCTATCTTCCCAACTCCTTAAAAATTACCGCCGGCCCCAACTCCGGCTCCAAGACGGATGCATCTGGTGATGACCAAGCATTTTACGACTCCAATACTAACAAAGTTACATTCTATCTAGGCAAAAACGCCAATAGCTCGACCGGTGGACAATTTGACCCGGCCGGCGGCCAAGATACTCAAAGCACCATTGCGTTCCGCGCTGTGGTTAATCAAGATATCGCCAGCGCCAATATCGAGAACACTGCGCACGTCAGCTACATTGGCGCCACCGAAACCAACCACTATAACCAAGACACCAACAAGCTCACCACTGCCATCATTGCCCAAAACGTCTGCGCTATATCTGTGGGCTCAGTCGCTCTAACCTCAGACACCGATTACACTATAGCCGACCACCAACCCACCTTTAGTGGCACAGCCCAACCCAATAGCGCCGTTGGAATCACCATAAGCGGAGCCAGCACTATACAGATGAGCACCAAGGCTGACGCTAACGGTCATTGGTCGGTCAAGCCTACATCCAAACTCAACAATGGCGACCATCAAGTTGTAATCTCCGCCGATGGCGAGGCCGTTACCTGTGACAAATCTACTCCTAACACCTTCACACTGGCGCTAATCACCGGGCTACCTGAAACCGGCGTTTCTACTATCATCGGATTATTCTTAATGGGAATTGTCTATCTAAGCGGCCGCATTCTGCTCCGCCGCTATTATCCTCAAACTATCAAATAAATCTCATGTCATGCCCTATGTCTACGAAGTCGTTACTGCCCCAGCCAAGCGACCTTGGCGCCTCCGCATCCTAGTTTGGACTATATTCAGTCTCTTTATTATCTGCTTAGGCATTGCCGTTTATCCTCTCTTGCCGGCCGTTGCGTATACCGCCAATGACATCTCTCCCATCCCACTACCGGCCAAACAAAAAGCCCAGCAAGTTGCCAAGGAAGCTGCTCTACCAGAACCACCAGCCGCTAATGACCGGGACACCTTATTTATCCCTAAAATTGGCGTCAAAACCCACATCCTGCAAGGTAAAAGTTTGGACATCTTGAATCACAACGAAGGAGTTTGGAATCAAGTCGGTCAACCTGATCAAGGCAACTTTGTCATCGCCGGCCACCGCTTTCAATACCTACCGCCCAATACCACCACCTTTTATAATCTAGATAAAATGGAAATTGGTGATCAAATCGTTGTCTGGTGGCAAAAACAACGCTTTGCCTACACAGTCACCAAAAAATTCATCGTCAAACCGACCGCCGTCGAAATCATCGCCCCCACCACTTTTCGCCAGCTCACCATCTACACCTGCGAAGACATCTACGCCCACCACCGCTTAGTCATCCAAGCCCTACCGAACGAGAGTAGATAGGTAGTCTATTCGTTGATTCGTTAATTCGTCAACTAGTCGACTCTGTTATTGGTTATTAGTTACGTGGTTACTTGGCTATTGGTTTGTTCGTTATTCGAATCAGTTTACCCCGATTTAATCGGGGTTTACGGTTTACAGTTTAC
>CAZHWT010000060.1:0-4938 GCA_964536215.1 uncultured Candidatus Saccharibacteria bacterium | reverse complement strand
CCTAGCCAGTATCAAGAGCGCCTGTCTGTAGGCGCTCTCATTCTTTCCCTTCACCTAAATATCTCCCGCAAGGTCTTCACTCATTCACCGTTCCTCAAAAACCAACCTACCCCACACCTTTGCTAAAAACAACAGAGATAAAACGAGAGTATTATATAAGTACTTATATAATACTTTATATCAAAAATAAATAACAGGTAAGCTAGGTTCAAGCGCATTCAACCTCTGAGGTTGAATGCGCCTCTCGCTGTCATTGCGAGCAATGGCGCGGCAATCTAGATTGGTCATTTTTCAAGAAGCTACCTGTCGGGACCATGTCAATGCCGTTGACAGTTAAAACTTATAGTGATATAACCACCTAACGGAGATGATTTGCTATCAAGGAGAAAGAATGAAATCGCTGTCGCCAGAGTATGGCATTCAAAGGCATGCTGAGCGAGTCAAGCTGGTCAATACCCAGATTCGTCAAATCAACAAGATGCTCATTAGGCTCGAAGAAGTCGCAGGCATGCCACGCCGCTTACTCGAAATGTCAATTACCTTTGCAGGCCGGGCTCGCAAGCTGGTCGTTGCGGCTGCTTGGAAGGAAGCTGCTTCCTGCGTAGCTCAATCACTTAAGAAGCTCGAGTATCTAATCCACAAGGAAGAGGTCAATCAAGAGAATCGCCCTACCTATCTGGAGGTGCGGCGGCAACTCTGGTTACTTCATGAACAGTTGATCGGATATCAGATAGCTACGGAGTTGAGCAACTTAAAAGCTCGGCGGAAGGTCGACTTAATCGAGGGCGCGTTTATTAATGTGCGACCAACGGTCTATAGCTAACCAGACACAATGTCCTACTATTTGTAGGCACATGCACAAGTTGGGAGCGCCCCCGGGCGCTCCTTTTTCTTTTTTACTCCAGTAAGGTATAATCACTTCATGCAATACAGTCAACTCTTCGGCAAAACCACTCGCAATGTGCCTAAAGATGAAGTTTCAGCCAATGCTGAACTTTTGACCAAGGCTGGCTTTATTTATAAAGTCATGGCTGGGGTTTATGACTATTTGCCGCTGGGACTGATGGTTATCGACAATATTAAGCAGGTTGTCCGCGAAGAAATGAACGCCATCGGTGGTCAGGAATTAATTATGAGCAGTCTGCAGAAGCGCGACACCTGGGAAACCACCGGCCGCTGGGATGACAAAGCAGTCGACGTCTGGTTTAAGTCTAAGCTCAAGGACGGCTCAGAAGTCGGTTTTGGCTGGTCCCACGAAGAAGCAATTATCGAAATGGTTAAACAGCATCTATCCAGCTACAAAGATTTACCTATTAACCTCTATCAGTTTCAAACGAAAATGCGTAACGAGTTGCGGGCTAAAAGCGGCATTATGCGAGGTCGCGAGTTTGTCATGAAGGACATGTATTCCTGCAGTCTCGACGAACAACAGCATGAACAATTCTACCAGGCCACCATGGAAGCCTATACTCGTATTTTCAACCGATTAGGCATCGGCAGCGACACGTACGTTACTTTTGCTAGCGGAGGAGCATTTACTCAGTTTAGCCACGAATTCCAGACCATCTGTGAGGCTGGCGAAGATATTATTTATCTCCATAAAGATAAAAACATCGCCGTTAACGAAGAGGTTATGGACGATGAGAATCTAGCTAAGCTGGGTATTAAGCGTGAAGAGCTAGAAAAAGTTAAGAGTGCCGAAGTTGGTAATATTTTTAATTTTGGCACGCACAAGAGTGAACAAATGGACTTCAAGTTCACCAATGATCAGGGACAGGAGCAGTTCGTTCATCTGGGATCATATGGTATCGGCATTACTCGGGCTATGGGCGTCATTGTCGAGAAATTTCACGACGACCGCGGCATTATCTGGCCCGAATCCGTGGCTCCTTTGAAAGTTCACTTAGTCAATTTAGGCCAAGATACCGAAGTGCTTAAGCAAGCCGAACAACTTCATCATAGCCTGGTAGAGCAGGGGATAGACGTCCTCTGGGACGACCGCGACGCCTCTGCCGGGGTCAAGTTGTCCGACGCTGACTTGATCGGCTTACCGCACCGCGTCCTTATCTCCGCTAAAACTCAGGCTGCCAACAAGCTCGAATACAAGCCTCGAGCCGGCGAAGTTAAACTAATCAATCCAAAAGATCTAACAAAGCTATTCTAAGCTAGTCATGTAAACAGTATATAAGCGCTGTATCAAAGAAAAAGGGAGCCGGTGTTCCGGCTCCCAAGTTGTTTAGCGACCTGCCTTAGCCATGTTTGCCAGTGCTGCTAAGTAGTCACGCTCTTCAGTTGAGGACACAGACCCAGGATTATCCCGCGTCCACTGGACAATACCTTTGGCTAACAGATCCATCCGACTACCTAGTCGGATGGTATCCTCAAATATCTTGAGGATCTGGGGTATCACCACCGGGTAGTCGAGCGGCTGTTGCTTAAATTCCGCCCAAGTAGTCGTCAGTTTCCCATCTGCTCCTCTCCTGATCCAGTATTCCTGAGTCTGAATGTGAGGATATGAAGCACCAGCATCATAAACGACCCATATTTCAAAGTTGGCTACCAGACGACCTGCCCCATCTTTAATGGGAGTTTTGAGCAATCTAAATCCGTTAATAAAATTGCCCAAGTCAGGATGTTGGGTCCACGCTGTAGTCAGGCTCCTTGTTATCAGAGCAAAATGAGCGTGACCTAAGCTATAACGGATCCAATTTAAGCCATCCTCATGTCGCTCTCGACCCGATGGCTGTGGCATCATGTTGTCAAACTCGGCCGTCCAGTCCTTCGATCCGGTTTTGGTCTGGGTAGACCTGAATTCAAGCTCGTCGTTAGTTAATTGAACGTGATCTTGCGCCGATGTATTCTGGCCCAGCCCCATGAGGGACCGAAAGAAATCTTTCACGTCTTTCTTCCTTCTGTCTCTACTGCAGCAACCTGCAGCGGGCTAATCTCCAGGTGAGATTAGTTGACTTATAGCATATTAAGGAGGCAATATGCAAGCATAGAAATGCATATAGCAATTTACTATTGACAAATTATGGTTTTATGGTATAGTTCCATCAGCTCGGTACTTTCCGAGAAACCTCAGCGGCTTGAGTGTCGCAACTAAGAAAGGACTGGCCACATGGCTAGGAAGTGCCCACATTGTGGAGCTACTATCAAGGACGAGCATGCGGACGAATGTCCGTCATGCGGAGAGTCTGTCTAGGCCACATGGCCAAAATAATGAGCCCTACCAGGATTTTCTGGTAGGGCATTTTTTCAAAATATTTTGAAATAGAAGTAGAAAAGAGAGCCAGTGTTCCGGCTCCCTGCAACTACTGCGGTCAACCCGCCACCCACCGCTGGGTATTTGCTCAGGCATATTAGAGCTAAAATCACTCCTAAAATCAGCCAGAGGCGGACAAGCCTAGAACCTAGAACCTAGAATCCGCCAGAGACGGACAGGCCTAGAATCTAGCGACCTCGCCGCACGTTTGCTAGTTGAAAAGTCTTACCTCTTTCGTGTATAATCACAGCTCATAGTTTAAATACCCAGCTGGAGCAAGTCCGGCTTAATTAGAAAAATGTGGTAATATAGACAACAGGTGCACTTATGGACTGTCTATTTTGCAGCATTGGTAGCGGGGAAGTAGCTGCGGACAAAATCTTCGAGGACGACGCGGTTATGGCCTTTCGGGATATTCATCCCAAAGCCCCCATTCATATTCTGGTAATTCCGAAACGGCACATCGACAGTCTGGCCGGAATCAGCGATTCCGATCATCTTTTGCTGGGCCGTCTACTGGCGACAGTTAGTCATGTCGCCGCAGACTTGGGCTTATCCGGCTATAAAACAGTCATCAACACCGGTCGAGACGGCGGTCAAGTCATCGACCATCTGCACGTCCACTTGCTGGGCGGCAAGAAATTTAGTGAGTGAAATAGAAAATCAAAAGTCAAAAGGCAAAGGGCAAAAGTGCAGGTCAAAGGTTAAAACCTTGAATCCTTCGTCATCCTGAGCGTTAGTGAAGGATCTTCCAAGTCATACATGCGCCTTATGGGGGAAGATTCTTCGGCAAGCCTCAGAATGACAGTGTAAACAACTTTGAATTTTACTTGTATTTTTAACCCTTGCCTCTTGACTTTTGAATTAATTCTTTGGAAGGTGGTGTATTTTTACACACAATATGGCACAAGTACAGTCGATGCCAAATGAATCAATTGAGAGCCTGATCCGGCGCTTCACCAAAGAAGTGCAGAAGGAAGGGATCTTGAACGAGCTAAAAGAGCGCGAGCACTATAAATCGCCAGCCGAACGCCGCAAAGAGGCCAAAAGCCGTCGATCGCGCAAAATCCGCTCTGCGATGGAGGAATAACCATTGTTAGTAGATCAGCTTAGTCAAGATTTAGCCAGCTCTATGAAGGCCAAAGACGATACCCGTACGGGTGCGTTGCGGTTGTTATTGTCTGCGACCCGCAATAAAAAAATCGAGCTGGGCCACGACCTGTCCGACGAGGAATTTTTAGCTGTAGTCACCAAAGAAGTTAAACAGCGCAAAGATTCCATTGCTCAATACACTTCCGCCGGACGCCAGGATCTGGTTGATTCAGAAACGGCCGAATTAAATATTCTCCAATCCTACCTCCCCGAGCAGCTTGGTTCCGACCAGGTTGCTCAAGAGGTAGCTAAAGCCATATCTGCCACTGGGGCCACAGCTCAGTCCGATATAGGTAAAGTCATGGCCGCCTTATCCCACCTTAAAGGCCAAGCCGATATGGGGGAAGTAAGCAAGCTGGTTCGGCAACACCTAACTAGCTAAGGGGGGGAAGGTTTAAGGTTAAAGGGGAAAGTTTTGCGCTTTTCTCTTCAACCTTCAACCTTAAACCTTCAACCTATCATGAAAATCCACACTTCTCTCACCATCACCAACGACGCCAAAACTCAGGCCATTCACGCCG
>CAZHWT010000059.1:0-4941 GCA_964536215.1 uncultured Candidatus Saccharibacteria bacterium | reverse complement strand
TCTTTGCTTACTAGCTGACTCTCCACTTTGGCTGCGATAGTTGAGAGGATTTTCAGTAACTCTGTTGATTCGGTGATGAGTCTATTTCGCTCGCTTGAGAGTGATTGATCTGCCTGAATTAGCTGGAGCCAATAACGGCTTTCACGCGCCTCCTTTTTAGATACTTTGATGCGGTGAATAAAATCTTTTTTACTCATAGATTCACGGGCTTCCATGTAGTTCGCACCGACGGAGGAGCTGGAGCGGACGAGTTGTTTAGCATATTCATTATTGATGATTGATTTTTGGCATTGACCTATGAATCTAGCTGTGGCTTTGGCAAAGACTATGCAGCGGTCTTCTAGGTTATACTGCTGGGCGGATGAATCCATGTACCAGATATATTCCGAATTAAACCCGAAGTCAACATACAAGCGCTTGCATATGATTAAATAAATGATTAAAGCTTGCATCTTGTAGCTTTGTTTGGCATTTGGACTCTTGATGCTTGGCATTTTTTTGACATGTATCAGTCAAAAAAGCTACTATGTTAGTAACCACGCTTGTTTGTTTTGGACAGGTGGTGCACTGGTAATGAATATAGTTTCTCAGATTAAATTAATTCGTAAGTTTCGCCATGTTGTGGTGTTGGCGTTGATTGTGTTGCTGTTGACGCCGGCCTATTTGGTAGTACTGTCATTGGGCAAGCCCTCGCTGGTTAAGGCGGCAGATCCGGGGACGTTGTCGTTTAATGCTTTTCATACCGGTGCTGCTAAAGTGGCTGGGGTGCCGTTTATGGTTAAGATTAAGGCATCGTCTGGTTCGTTTAATGAATCTGTAGAATTAACGGATGGCAGTGGCTCGATTAGTCCGGCGCGGACGGATAATTTTGTTAATGGCGAGTGGGAGGGGACGGTAGTAGTTACGCGGGCGGTGTCTGGTAATACTATTACGGCTAAATATGATGCGGCACATGTAGCTACGTCTGGTTCTTTTAGCGTGGCAGCTAATGCAGCAGCGGCGACGTTGTCGTTGGTGTCTGGTAATGGGCAGTCGGGGTTGGTGGCGAGTAAGTTAGCAAGTCCGCTTAAGGTAAAGACGGTGGATCCTTATGGCAATGTGTTGAATGGGGTGAATGTTCAGTTTAATGTTCAGGCGTATCCGCCGGGAGCGACTGGAACATTATTGTCTCGTACGGCAGCGACTACGGGTTCGGACGGCATGGCTACGACCGAACTAACCTTGGGGACTAAAATTGGTACCTATGCTGTCCAGGCCATGGTTAATAATGGCGCGTCTTCGGTGGTATTTTTTATAAATGCTACGCCAGCGCCGCTTAAAACCCTGACCATGGTGCCGTCGGCGGCCGTAATGGTGAAAGATTCGGTGCAGCAGTTTAGTTTGACAGCTTCTGATGAGTTTAATAATCCTATTAGCTTATCGTCGGTTAACTGGGCAGTGGTAAATGGTGGTGGCCGAATAGACGCCAATGGAGTATTTAGTGCCGGTAGTGCTGTTGGGGCCTTTCCTAGTACGGTTAAGGCTTCGGTTGGGTCGGTAACAGCGACGGCGTCGGTGACTGTAATGAGCGATACGCAGGCGGCGGCTAGCAATACTACTACTAATGGCTCAACGGTAAGTGGTGGTAAGAATATTGGGATTTTGGATCATGTGGTGGTAACGCCAACTAAGGTCACAGCGCCAGCCGGTGCTAGGCAGGTGTTAAGTGCTCAAGGGTATGACGTGTTTAATAATGCCTTGGCGACGATTTCTTATACTTGGGAGATTAGTGGTTCGATTGGATCGTTGTCGACCGGTTATGGGCCAGCCACCTTGTTGCAGACACCAACCATTCCCGCCACTGGCAGCTTAACGGTGACGGCGGTCCAGGGCGATAAGCGAGTTCAGGCTGTGGCTGAGGTGGAGATAATTGGCGCCGATGGAGGTAAGATTGAATTTGCGGAGATTGAATCGCCTCACCAGGCTGGCTCACCTTTCTCGGTAACGTTTACGGTCAAGGATGCCAATGGAGCTATTGTAAATAGCACGCCTCAACCGATAGTTATTTCTGACTCGACGGGCACTATAACGCCAAATGTGGTGACTAAACTGTCGGCTGGAGTTTGGACAGGAGAAGTGACGGTGTTTAGCGGTGACGATAATGTGGTGATTTATGCGGCGACGAGCGGGTTTGCTGGAGCGAGTAATGCCTTTAAGGTGGAAGGCGAAGCGTTGTCGCCCAAAGCAGGCGCTGGTGGAATTGTGGGAGCTGGAGCTCAGATGTTGGGCTTGAGCGATTCTAATAAGGTAGCCTTTGCGCTGATTACCGGGTTGGGCATGCTAGGGGCCATGGTCATGCTGGGGCTGGTGAGTAGTCGTGGTTTGCAGGCGATTGGTCGTAATCCTTTGGCCAAGAAGCAGATTTTTGTTAACCTGTACCTTAACGCTGGTATTGCCATTATTGCAGCCTTTATTTCGGTAGCCTTAGCACTGCTCCTCAAGAGCTTGTAGCTCTTGAGGAAGTAGCAGGGCACAAGAGTCCAAATGACAAGATGCAAGAAATAAGTTGCAATTATTTATTCCTTGCGACTTTGTTTGGCATTTGGACTCTTGTATTTTGACATTTTCTTTTAGCTATTCGGACTCTTGAATCTTGTTCCTTCACCTCGGGGTTTGTTGTACACTGTATTCATGAATAATATACTTTCTCTAATTCTTACTTTTTTCAAAACCCTTAATAAGTGGCAGGCGGTGGTGTTATTGGTGGCGGTGGGAGTGGCGGCGTGGGTGCTGATTCAGGCCCATATGCTTAAACCGGCCTGTCTTAACACTATGTGTCCGGCTAATGACCCGACGGTTTGGCCGAGAATTGGCTTTTTGGCTATTAGTGCCGTTTTAGCCTTGTGGATACTTAAAACTCCGAAATCGAAGAGCGAATAGAGTGCTGTTGCATAAGGAATAAGCTGCAAGAGTCCAAATGACAAGGTAAGATGCAAGAAATAAGTTGCAATTATTTATTCCTTGCGACTTTGTTTGGCATTTGGACTCTTGTATTTTGACAGTTTCTTTTAGCTATTCGGACTCTTAATTTTTGATATTTTCCAACTTTTGCGTCCAGGTCTGATGATTTATAGCCTCATTGCGGCCGTCGATCATTTGGTGTGGCGCATGGCTTATTGGCGTATTTTTGGTGAGTCTGTTACAGTTATAGTGTATGTTGCGCCTGCCTGTTAATCGGTTTTTGTATGTTGGTCTGGTGATTGCCTTAGTCGGGCAATTTGCTGGAGTAGCAGTGTGGCCGCAGCCGGCCAAGGCGGCCGGGGCGACGATTGGGTTTGATCCTGTGTCGTCGACAATTGGTCTGGGGGAGACGGGTAAGGTGGCACTGACGGTCTCGTCTGATGTGTATGTGAATACGGTGGACGTGATTGTGTCGTACCCTACTGGCACGGTCCTGGGAGTGGAGGCTAATGCGGAGACTTCGGTATTTACGATTACTTTGTTTCCTTCGACGGTAGACAATACTACGGGGCAGGCTCGGTTTAGGGTGTCGGTACCAACGCCGGGAGCTAAAGGAGATTCGATTCCGATTGGAACGTTGCTATTTCGTGGTGCAGCCTTGGGTAAAGCAACGTTGTCGGTAATTTCGGCCAAGGTGATTGCTAATGATGGCGATGGGACCAATGTCTATACCGGCTCATCGACGGGCAGTATTACGGTTGATAATACTAAAAAGCCGCAATACACGACGACTGGTGAAACTGGCCCGATTCCGGTAGTTAACTCTACCTCCCACCCTGATCCGTCAAAGTGGTATAGCAATCGCAACGTGACCTTTACTTGGGGCGGTGGCGAGAATGACTATAATTGGGTGTTTGATCAGAACCCCGACACCCTGCCACCGACGTCGTCCAAGGGTGGAGCTACTACGACGACTATGAATGGGGTGGCTGATGGAGTTTGGTATTTTCACGTTCGGGCAGCCAAGGGTGGCAACTGGGGCCCTACGTCTACCTTTAAGGTGCAAATTGATGGCAGTGCGCCAGGAGCTTTTCAATTGGAGATGGAGCCGGATCCGACCAAAGATCCAGCGGCTTTACCTTTGATTAGTTTTAATTCGCCGGATACACCGTCGGGTATTGATCATTATGAGATTCAGCTGGATGACGGAGCGTGGGTAGTAACGGTGTCGCCGTATCAGGTGCCGTTGCTTAAGGCCGGGCCGCACCATGTCAATGTTAAGGCGATTGATCGAGCTGGGAATACGACCTCGGCGGCGGCCGATTTTGTACTTAAGCCGCTGGAGCCAACACCGCACATAGATAGTCCTAAGGATGGGTTTAGCTTGGCGCTGGGCGATGGGGAGATTACGGGTACGGCTCTGGCTAATTCGAGCGTGCAGCTGTATGCAGATGATGCCTTTATTACTGCGGCGACGGCGGATAAAGATGGTAAGTTTTCTATTAAGTTGTCCAATCATTTGGAGCCAGGTAAATATACCTTCAAGGTTAAGGCGACGATGGCTAAGCATTTGGCGTCTGAGTTTTCGAATGAAATTAAGGGTGAAGTGGTGGCTGGCGGCGGAGTTAGTCTGGGTGGTTGGCAGGTGCCGGTTTGGGTGTTGATGATTTTGTATGTGGTCTTGATTTTAATCTTACTGCTGGTTTTGGCTTGGTTAATTCGCAAGTGGCTTAAGGCTAGGCAGCAGCAGAAATTGGCTATGCAAAAGCTAGAGTTGTTGAGCGAGGCCGACCCAGCTCCGAGTCCGCAGCCGACCAATGTGGGGGCGGAGAAAGATGCGAGTTGATGAGTAGGCAAGTTGGCAAGTTGGGAGTAGGCAAGTAGGGTGCGTAAATGCCAAGGCACAAGAGTCCAAATGCCAAATAAAGGTGCAAGAGGTAAAAGATACATAACACCACTTGGCTAAAATTCTCTTAATCGTTAATCGTTAATCGTTAATCG
>CAZHWT010000058.1:0-4999 GCA_964536215.1 uncultured Candidatus Saccharibacteria bacterium | reverse complement strand
TGAGCAGTCACATCAGCCAAAGCATCGTGCATGGTCTTGACTGCAATGTGGCTAGCCTTGATCGCCTCAAAGTGCTCAGTAATAATGTCGAGAGTAGTGTCGTATGGCCCTGGGGCTTCGACGTTGGGATTGTCAGTATCGACTACTCGGTGATAGACCAAAATCAACCAGGTCTTATCAGCTTGTGCCTGAGCTACCCAAGCGGCCACTTGCTCTGCTGTAGTGGTGTGAATACCGGCAGTACCATCACCATAGAAAATGTTTTGAACTCGCAGACGGTAAGGATTAAAATTGTCCTTACTGTTATATCCTTCGTCAGTAGTGCGGTGAGCCACATATCCAGCTGCCTGAAGAGCATCTAGCACTGTCTGATTGTAATCTCCGTAGGGGCTGGCCAAATTAGTAACCGGCTGACCTATCCAACTCTCGAGCGTTGACTTTGAATCCTGCAATTCTTGAGCAAGCTGCGCATCATTAAGATAGCTAAGCATAGGGTGGGTAATCGTATGGGAGCAGACTTCGTTGCCTGCATCGAAGAATGGTAGGACATTAGATTTAATTTGCTCTGGGTTGGCTAGAATAGTACCGGTTTCGTAGCATTGGGTACTCTTAAACCCGTAGGTCTCAAGTAAGGGTAATAAAGTATCAATATTATCTTCGGAACCATCATCGAACGACAGTGTTAACAGCGGCTCATTCCAGCCGGTTGGTGTATAGGACTCAATACTATAGTCATCCGTTTGTAGCCAGCCATTTTCATCAATAAACATAAACAGCATTAGCGAAGTTACTCCTTGCGGAATGCTAAACGTATCGCTGTACTTGGTCCATTCGGAATCAGAATTGGCTGAGGGTAAAGCATTTGGCATCCCAAAAAAGGTTTCAGTACCATCGGGAGCCACGTAGTCAGCTACCACTTTTGGCGTCAAACCAGAGCTAGCCTTATACCAGACCGTAAAGCGATATTGCTGACCAATTTGCAATGGCGACACCCCTCCAACAGGCATGGCATTGATTAAACTCCACTTAGCATCACCAACGTCTCCCGATAAGGTTCCGCCTTGGGTTTGGTCCTCTACTGTTCCGGGAGTATATTCGCGATCATACCCACTTATTGTCACTTTGACACTGCGTGTCCCATCGTGACCATCGCCTTCCACCCATTCTGGAGTAGCGGTAAACGCTCCCTCTGGCTCCATCCAACTGCTCAGATTCCAGCCAGTCGTACTATCTTCAAAGGAAGGGTTGAGTAAAATATCATCGAATGTCAGGGGTTTAGCCACTTTTTGACTCAAGCTAACATTGTCGATACTCAACATGCCCACTCGATTAAGTAGGTGATATATGCTAACGTGGGTTACTTCGGCCGGCACACTAAACTCGCCGCTGTACTGAGTCCAGGCATCTGGACTGGCCGGAGCATCGGGTAGTGAGTCATATATTGTTGCATCTGTGTCTGGGGTATAGCCATTCCAATAGGCAATGACGAGACTAGTCGGAGCAGATGACTTGTAAAAATCGCTGTACCGGTATGTCATCCCAGGCGTTACGGCTACTGGTGTAAAGAACCACTTAGCGTCACCATCTACCCCATAGGAGCTGATAGTAGTTTTCAAGCTAGCAACGCCATCTTGGCTATTGGCACTTTGAGTATCGTATTCAAATGAAGAAACCATGGATCCTGCTGGATCAGCCCAAGCATTATTCAGCCAGCCATCTGGAACACCTGCTGTTGCTAGCTCCATTGAAGGGTTGGCAACTAGGTTTGGTTGACTATCTGCTAGGACCACGGCAGGTGTGGCTAAGCCAAGCTGAAAAATAGCCATGGCAACCACTAAACCTATCGCAATAAACTTTCTATAGGCATAAGAATTCATACTAGAGGCTTATACCACTTATCATGCTGCATGTCAACGTCAGAATCTGACGCATCCGCTCACGTAAATAGTAGTGAGCCCAAAACGGCAATAGCATGGAATACGTAAGGATTTAGGCGACCTTCAGCAAGCGTGTCAGCTTGAAACCACCGCACTTCCCCACCTCCATAAATATCAGCTCCATACCGGCAGTGCAACGATGCTTAAAATTGGTAAAATCAACACGTCTAAAAAGATTATAGGACCTAAAAATCAAGTAACCATAAGTGCCATAATTTTAGATGTGTGAAAGGTACAATTTAACGTTTAACAGAGTAACAAAATCAAGCAAGCAGTGCATAGTGAAAAGCTATTTAAATACGCGAAGACTTATAACAACCATATAACATATTACGTTATTGCCATTAAATATAACTTATAGTATAATCGCCGACGTGTGCCGTACTCCATTGCATTATGGTTGCGCACGGAGCGGCAATGCATACTACTATGTCTGATGTATTTAATGACAAATTGGCCTTGTTAATCCCAGCTCACAACGAAGAGTTGGTTCTTGCTGCGACCATCGAAGGCGCCATTAAAGCCAATATCGCTCGCGATGATATCTACCTAGTCGACGATTCTTCCGAAGATAAAACCTATCAAATTGCCGTAGATCTTCTTGGCGCTAAGAATGTTTTGCACGTAGAGCGCAGCGGCAAAGCTGGGGCTATTGCCCAGGCCATTAGTCATTTTCGACTTATAGAGAGCTATGGCTGGCTACAAATTTTGGATGCCGATTCTATCTTTGCAACTAACTATTTTGACCTTATTCGTCAACACTTTAAGCCTGGTGTAGCTGCCGTTTGCGGTCAAACCAAAAGCTTAAAAAATAATTGGATTACCAGCTTTAGAGCCTATGAATATACCATTAGCCATGATTTCTATAAAACGCTCATGGGTATATTCAATTTAATTACTATTATGCCCGGCCCAGCCTCCTGCTTTAGTACTGCTGCTCTGTCAAGGCTACATTTTGCCACCGATACTCTCACTGAAGATTTTGATTTAACATTGCAGATTCATCACCAGAAGTTAGGTAAGATTGCCTACGAACCAAGAGCTCACTCTTTTACTCAAGACCCATTTAGTCTCAATGTATATATTAAGCAGGTTAACCGATGGTACACTGGGTTCTTCCAAGTGATGCGCAAGCACAAAGTCGGCAGTCGAAGCTTTAAGCCGATTGACTTATTGCTACTATTCCTTGCATTAGACGGGGTTGTTTACCTTCTCCAAGTTGGAGTTATGGCGGCCTTAATGGTAATGCACATATCTCACATTGACCCGCTCTTTCTTATCGCCAGCGATATGACATTAATGCTCATCCTGGTGGTCTACGCTGCGATTCGAACCTCGCGGTTTGATGTGTTGGCTCCGGCTCCACTGTACTATATTCTGCGGATCCTTAATCTGGTCCTCTTTACCTGGGCCGCAATTAAAATTTATTGGTTGCCACAAAAAAAGAGCCAAGGCGTCTGGAATACTGGTCGCATTGCTCAAGCAAATACTTCAGTTGCGGAAGGGGGTGTATCTTAATGCAAAGTGGAAATGTATTAGGGGTAGGCGCTGTGAGCGTTTTACCTGCTACAGCTGCATATGCCTTCTTCCCAGCTCTGCACACTCCCAATATTTCGTTGGAAGTGATTGCTTTTGGCGGTCTCTGGGCTGTCAGCTATATCGGTGTTAACTTGGTAACCCGATTCATTAAGAAATAAACGATATGGTGCGCGGCAAATTTAAAAAACCAAACACCAATATCGTCGTAGTAGCCTTAGCTATTGCCTTTGTGTTGTACCATTTGGGCCAGTATGTATTCCTATCACTAGAGTGGTCTAAAATCAGCTGGCTCCAGTCTGCTCCAATGGTACAGCAATCAAATGCTATGCAGGTAACGGGCACTCCGTCTGCTCAAACTTTACCTAAGGCCATCACTTTAGGCTTACAGGCCGAAGAGTCACAGTGGCCCACTCGAATTCTTATTCCAGCCGTGGGTATAGACCTGGCCTTAGAAGGGTCTATGGAACAGGACGGCCAATGGGAGGTCTCTACTATTGGAGCTAATTTCGCCTTAAACACAGCCATTCCCAACAGTGTGTCAGGTAACACAGCGATTTTTGGTCATGATCGGCCAGGCTTGTTCCGCCCCATCCATAATTTGAAAACAAACGACACTATTCATCTAACCACCGCTAATGGCGTATTTATCTACAAAGTTACCGGCTCCACAATTGTTGAACCAACCGACGTATCAGTCATGGACCAAACGCCAGCTTCTACTCTTACTTTGATTACCTGCGACGGCTGGCTCTCACAACAGCGGTATGTTGTAACTGCTCGATTTGATCACGTAGACCAAAAAGATTTTAAATAAACTGTGATTCGCTGACATCAATCAACCTAGACGAAAGGCTGTCGGGAAAGTTTAAAAAAATTAGATGAGGGCGCGGCATTAACTGCCGCGCCCTTTTGGTTGAGCCAGACCCTTGCGGATAAGCTCGATAATGTTGGGGTGGACCCGACCATCGCAGATACGACAGTGGTAACCAAGCACCTCTCTTGGCCCTCGGTTGGTGTTGAGCGTGAAACTCAACACTTCCATGGTCTGCAGGCAACATACCGGCAACTGACTAGCCGCGGCGTCGGACTCTATTAGCGGTGCGGGTGCAACACTAATAAGACTGTTGCCATACACATACTTCCAGTTACCAAGAAGGGTTGAGGCAGTGGGTCTTCGTGTAACTCCCATTGGGATTGCCATTGCTTTATCCTTTACTAAGGCAATATTCCAAGCACGAGCGCAAAATACACTATAAGCCTACATCTGTCAACCATCTGGTGAGATAGTCTGACGTCTTTGCTATTCAATAGTTCGTCTATTCGTTATTCGTATAACCCAAAACCTAAAACCTAGAACCTAGAACCTAAGACCTAGAACCGAGGCCTTGCCACTGTCCACTCAAGAGCCCCTTCAACCTTCACCCTGTAACCTGTAAGCTCCAATAACCAAGCTTCAAACTCTAAAACACATATTAAAACCATAAACCATAAACCCCGATTTAATCGGGGTAAACCACCAACTA
>CAZHWT010000057.1:0-5250 GCA_964536215.1 uncultured Candidatus Saccharibacteria bacterium | reverse complement strand
TTCACGCCAGGCGAGATGAAGCGACGCTCCATGCGCCGTGGGTAATCTCTGATGAGGCCTTGATCACCTTTCTCGAAGATGAGCGCTATTGGCATCTCTGGGAACCCGAACTCGTCGATGAGCGCTACCACGAGTATGTGCAGAGGCGGGCGCAGGTGAGGTTCTTGACCATTGATGAGGCTGCCGAGCGTTGTCTTGTCGTACCGGGAACCGTACGCCGTTGGCTCTGGAAGGGACTATTGCCAGGGCGCCATTACGGCTGTAAAGGCTCTCGTATTCTCGAATCCGACCTCGAGAAGTTTGTCCAGCCCGCACACAAGCAGCGAATATTCCGTCGTCCACTACGCCGCTTCACTGCCCAGGAAGACAGCATTCTAGTTGATATGCGAGATCGTGGGGAGACGTGGGCAGCTATCGGTGCGGTGATTGACCGCGATCCGGCTGTTGTGCAGCAACGCTGGAAGCGATTGCAGGAGCGTGGATCATGACAGCGATGAGCGACTATAAACCACGTGACTACACCCCAAACACGATCCATCGTGCGCCTCAACACCAGACTGAGTTTGGAGACATGTTGCGACGCTGTCGCATTCGTCACGGGGTGAGTCAGGCGCAGCTTGCGAGAGACATCAAGCGGAATCACTCGCTGGTATCTCGACTCGAAAAGGGCGAACGGAATCCGAGTGGTGAACTGCTGGGGCTGCTCGCAGACGAACTGGCGCTATCAGGGACGATGCGTTTCAAATTCTTTGCCACGGCGGGATACATCGAGACGATTCCAACCGATGAAGTCGCCTGGATGATGGCGATGATTGCGGAATTGAACGATGAGGAATTACGGGCGATGCGTGCATTGCTGTGGGGATTGCGAAAGTTGGGATGATGGCGATGAAAACCCCGCATACGTTCGCGGGAAGTGGTACAATTGAGTCAGTACAAATAGAACGGCCCGGCGGTGCGGCAAACACCCCGGACCTGGCAACGGATGGAGTTAGCACCCGTGCGCAACAAGTCTAACATCACCCCTCGACAATCGAATAGTAAACCAATTCAAGCGGCCACCATACCGGTCGGTACGAACGATCAGGAATGGCGCATTCGTGTTGGTGCTGCACGCTCGCATAGCCGGTTCCTGTCACCTGGACAGAGACAGGCAGAACGGCTCGCAAAATGCGAGGCTGGTAAGCGGCACTACGATCTCTACCCCTTTTGTCCTCGTTGTGGTGAGGCTATAGCCGAGTATGCCAGTTGGCATGAGGGGCAGCCGAAGCTTGGCAGTGATGGCCGGTTGTATCACCCCGACTGTGAGGTGAACGGATGACTACAGCCACTGAACAATCGAATACCCTTCCCACCCCCTACTACCAGTCTGAGGGCATGACGCTCTATCACGGCGATGTTCTTGAAGTGCTTCGTGAGATCCCCGATCAATCCATCCAGTGCGTTGTCACCAGCCCACCATATTGGTCGCTGCGCGATTACGGCGCGGATGGGCAGATCGGTATGGAGCCAACTCTTGGGGAATATATCGCTGGAATGGTTGATGTATTCGCTGAAGTTCGCCGAGTTCTCGCCGTTGATGGCACGTGTTGGCTGAACCTTGGGGACACCTATGCAGGTGGTGGCCGTGGCGGCAATCCTGATGAATCAGTACACAAAAAGCAATCTTCAAATGCAGGAACGCTATATTCACCGTTTGCGGTGCCTGATGGATTGAAACGCAAGGATTTGATCGGTGTTCCGTGGCGCGTGGCATTCGCCTTGCAGGAAGACGGATGGTGGCTGCGGTCAGACATCATCTGGTCTAAACCCAATCCGATGCCCGAGAGTGTCACTGATCGCCCAACGAAGGCACACGAATACATCTTCCTGTTGACCAAGAGCGAACGCTACTTCTATGACGCGGCCGCGATCCGAGAGCCAGCGAAAGATGATGGTCGAGGGCCAGGTCTGCAATCCCCCTATGCGCCGCCTGTCCTGGCGGCGCATAGGGGCGCTCGGCATGACTATAACGGCAAACATAAGACAGATAAGCAGCGCGGCCACTCTCGCCGTCATGCAGGTTTTAATGACCGCTGGAATGCCATGACTCGTGAAGAGCAGCAGGCGCTTGGTGCAAACAAGCGCTCAGTGTGGACCGTCGCGACAAAGCCATACACAGGCGCCCACTTCGCGACATTCCCGCCAAAACTGATCGAACCCTGCATTCTGGCTGGTAGCCGAGCAGGAGACGTTGTTCTTGACCCGTTCATGGGGAGTGGCACCACGGCTTTCGTGGCTCAAAAGCATGGGCGGCGCTCAATGGGCATCGACATCAATGCTGAGTATCTAGATCTCGCGATAGAGCGAAACGCGCAAAAAACACTCTGGTTTGGCGGTGTCGCATGACAGCACGCCAGATCCTCGATGCTCAGATCTCCGAGAAAGCCTTTCAGGCTCAAGTCATCGCACTTGCTCATCAGTGCAATTGGCTTGTGTATCACACGTTTGATAGTCGCCGGTCAGCGCCAGGCTTCCCTGATTTGGTCATGGCACATACCACCGATCACAGCAAGCCGCTAGTTATAGCCGAGCTGAAAACCGAAACTGGACGGCTGTCCAAACACCAGAAGGCGTGGCTTGCGGCGCTCAAAGCATTCGATCACTCAGATGAGGTGGTGGTACGAGTGTGGCGGCCGTCGAATTGGCCGGAAATCGAATTGCTACTCACGAAGGGAGTGATTGCATGAAGGACACAAAGAACCTCGACCGTTTCGGCAGAGTCGTATTCGCGTGGCTAACGATCATGGCGGGCGCTGGATCGCTATTGATACTGGCGCTGCTGGCGCTGGGGGTGATCGCACTCGGATCGTGGGTGTTTGGATGACGATGGGCGAGAAAGCTGTCCTCGTCTTTGGCTCTCGCCATTGGGGCAATGCCCGACCTATTCGCGCTGCACTCTATCGCATTGTTGAGGTATGGGAGCCGCCCATCACGGTCATCAATGGCGGGGCGCATGGCGCTGACAGGCTCGCTGCTGAGATTGCGACTGATCTGAGAATGGATGTCAAGACATTCATGGCACATTGGGAAGAGTTTGGTCCTTCGGCTGGCCCGCGACGTAATCAGGAGATGTTGGAGTATCTGCTGCGATTTGATGAGCGGCGCGGGGTTGGGTTTCGTGCCGGTGGTGTCTCACGGGGCACCGACGACATGGCACGAAGACTGGCAGCGGCAAATGTTGAAACGTGGATCTACCACTGGAACGAAGGAGGCGGCAAATGGATACAGCATTCGTGAAAGACGCACTGAACCGAGCACAGGCAGCACAGAGGGAGGTCAACGAGATGGGATTTGGGCCGGATACTGAAACGATGCACGACCATTTACTGAGCTATATCGACAGTCTGGAGAGGCACGTCACCAGAATGAAGGAATGGCAAGAGAAGAACACGAACGAGGAGTTCTTGCTGCGTGATGACACAGCAATAGCAACGATAGAGAACATCATCCGTGAGCTGAGGATCATCGCAGACGGTAGAGACTGGCGTAAGTAAAGGAGAGCGAATGATGAGTGACACCACAGTCGTCAACATGACACCAACCCTCGAAGAGCACTTGATCGAAGCGAACACACCAGACGACTTCGATGGTGGTCGTGGCTGGCAGATTCGCTCTAGCGAGGAAGCTGACTGGGCTGGTCGCAAGCTCCAGCAGATCTATGCTGAGTGTGATGAAGCGAAGCAACAGTGGGCACGGGTGGTAGATCAAGCTACCGACTGGCTTGTAGGCATCACAGACCCCCTCGACCGTGACATCGAATTCTTCGAGGGCCACCTATCCGCATGGCTCGAACGTGAGATCGAAGCCGACGATAGCAAGAAGCCTCGACAGAGCCGGTCGCTGCCATGTGGTGTCACGGTGAAGCGCACCAAAGGCCGTGAGCGCGTGGATGTATTCGATGAGGATGCGTTCGTTGCATGGGCGCTGGATACCGACCACACAGACCTCATCAAAACCAAGCACGCGCCATCGAAGGTGGACATCGCTGGACTAACCCAGCACGATGGCCAGTTCATCACAGAGGACGGCGAGATCGTGCCTGGTGTGACGGTGGTGACTGGCGAGGATCGGTATACCGTGGATGTGGGGGGGACGAGTGATGGATAACAACAACATCTATGACGTGCTGACCATCCTGGTAATGGTCGTCCCTGGAATGTTTTTAGCATGGGTTTGGAGCCGCAGATGAGCGATCTAGAAGATCGGTGGCATGACGATGTCCGTGATCGTTTTGATGTGACGGTACAGGCTGCGAAGGCGGTGAAGAATCGAATCCCCCCGGCCGTCATCCGCACCCGCAACGGCGAGGTTGATGACATCTGGATCGAGAGCGTGGACGTGCATCTGGAGCGCATGGATCGTGATGAGTGGTCGTTGATTCTGTACCGGGGGGATGAGCGGGTGGCGTTCTCGATTGATTTGGAGGCAGAAAATGTGCCACATCCGCGTATTCGGGACGGGATCAGGATGCTTGGGATAGGCGTGGTACTCCATGAGGACGAGATTGGCTGCGAGCGAGAGGAACAGGGCGAGTGATGGTGAGTAGTGCTACTGTCACCACATCCCCATCCCAATTCGCGTGGGAATACATCAGCCGAGAGATCGGTGTCACTGACTGGCCTCCACCGGCACCCAAGAAGGGCGAGCAATACGGCCATGACCCATTGTGCTGGCTCTGTGGCGGCCCTACTGAGGGCAAAGGCTGGCCCCAGAAGACCGCGTTCGCTCCCACGTTCACCAACTTCAACCTTGCAGCGGTGCCATCATCACAGACTGTGTGCCAAGCGTGCGTCGCGATGGCACAGAACGAGACCTGGAATCTCTATCTCGCTGCACATCCTGAACTGGGATTGAAGAGCGGCAAACGGATGGGCTGGCGCTACTACTCCCACCTCTTCACGCCAGAGAGCCATGAATCACCAGGACGTGCCAGATGGCGCGAGTTGCTGCTTGATCCACCTGCACCACCATTCATCGTTTGCATCTCAGAGTCAGGACAAAAGCAGCTCATCTTCCGCTGTCAGATAGCGCATTCACGCGATGCTTTCCCCGTTCAGATCGAAGAAGATTCGATCATGCTCGATCGCAGCACGTTTGGCGACGTACTGGAGGCATTTGAGCGGCTGTATCACATGGGGATGTCGAAGGATTCGATCGTCACTGGGCACTATCTGACGCACTACATCCGCAAGGCAGGTATGCATGATT
>CAZHWT010000056.1:0-5296 GCA_964536215.1 uncultured Candidatus Saccharibacteria bacterium | reverse complement strand
GATTCTACCACCACCCCCACAATCAAAGCGCAGTCTACAACCAAACCCGACCTTCCAAGTCCTTATCTCAGAGGACCTAGCTTGCCCTGAACTTTTTAGCACGAATTGCGCACCCTCCAGATGACGTGTCATTCTGAGTGCAGTGAAGAACCTTCCAGGCTGTAGTCTTGCTTGAGGTGGAAGATTCTTGGCCATGTACCAGTAGCGAGTTAGAGCTCAGAACGGCCGTGGAGGTAAATCGTTAATCGTAGATCGTAAATCGAAGAAAGGGATTCTCAACCAAGCTGAGAATGACAAAACCTTCAAACCGCAAACCCTTGTCCGCCTCTGGCGGAGCAAACCGCAAAGAGATTCTATCTCTCGCTTCACTCCAGAATCACAAGTTCGAAACTCATAACTCGTTATTCAAAACTCTCTCGCGCACGAACCCTTGCCTATTGGGACGTCAGGATACTGCCAAACTAGAAACTCACCGTTCGATACTCTGCCGCAGCCTCTGTTGACCCCGGACAATCAGCACACCACTCAACAGAACATTAATCGCCACGATATAAATCGCATATGGTAGGCTGATCCAGTTGTAAGAGGACAGGGCAAAAATAGCCAACAGGCCTCCCAAGCCTGCCAAAGCATAGGTCGACCACGTCTCTTCACCGGGCGATATCCAAGAGTGCTTGATGGTTGGCAATGCCCCAATAAAATCAATCGTCACTGAGGCGACTACCGCCGCCACGGGAGAATTAAACAAATACCAAAACACAAATCCCGTTAACGCGCCGACTTGGCAAACCACGTCAAATCTAGTGTATTTGACATACCCATACTTAAGTCCCAGTAATACAACTATACCGGTCTCCAAAACTGCCGCACCAGTAAATAGTGCTGTAGTATATTCACCGGCCACAAACTCGGCCACTGTCGCTACTCCCGTCAACAGTGTCCAGGTTATCCAGGAAACAATATTCGGCTTAGTTGTTCCACGCAATATATCTCTAATATAGGGAATAACAGACCCAACCGTAACCAGAACCGATAGGATGAGAAAAAGTTCTTTCACAACAGAGATCTGCAAAAACTCAACTAGATTGCCACGTCACGAAGTTCATCCCGATAACGTCATCGGGGCTCCTCGCAATGACGAAAATCATACGGCACAATTCGTAATACGGGATACGTAATACTGAATGAGCTAAAGCTCATTCAAGCACCGCCTTAATTCTCACCACGTCCCGAGCCACTTTCTCATCTTTTTGAATCTTGAAAGTCCCTTTTATCTCAGAGGTATTAGCCACATGCGGCCCACCGCAGAACTCCCGGGAATAGACCTCATCGCGCGGCAAAATATAGTCAACCTCAGTAGCCACAGCCACCTCGTCGTCAGAGTTTTGAGTTTCGAGTTTCGAGTTTAGATTCTCTTCTGGACGCTGGACGCTGGACGCTGGACGCTTTCCATCGGCTCCACCTATCGAGTAAATCTTCACCCGATCCCCATACTTCTCCCCAAAAGCATGAATCGCTCCCACCTCCTCAGCCTCCGACAGTGGTAAAATCGTAAAACTTACCGGCAAGCCTTCAGCAATCTTGGCATTTACAATCTCTTCCACCTGTCGCTTCTGCCCATCAGTCAGCCGATTCTCCGCCGTAAAATCAAACCGCAATCGCTCCGGCGTAATATTTGAACCCCGTTGAATAACGGTATCACCAAGCACATCACGAAGTGCTTGCTGCAGCAAATGCGTGGCCGTATGGTATTGGATTTCCTTACCACTATGGCCACCCAACCCACCTTTAAACATCCCCACCGATCCCTCGCGCGATTTCTGCTGGTGTTCCTCAAACAACTTCTGCGCCGCCTCCTGAATTTCCAACCGCTCATCAACTGAGTAATCCAACTTAGCCCGGCCCATTAATTCATCAATAAAAATATCTACCGGCAAGCCAAACGTCTGATAAAAATCAAAGGCCTGTTTAGCCACCTCATCAATAGCCAGCCGCTTACCACTCAAAGCATCAACAAACTTCTGCACTTCCTTCAACCCACGGTCCAAGGTCTTCAAAAACTTCTCTTCTTCCTCAACAATGGCCGTTTTGACAAATGCTTCTTTAACGTGAGGATATGTCTCGCCATACACCGTCTGAACCGCATCCACAATCTCATCTGTAAACGGCCTATCAATGCCCAATGCCCGTCCAAACCGTACCGCCCGCCGGATCAGCCGTCGCAACACATAGCCTTGCGCTTTATTAGATGGAATTACCCCATCAGACAATAACCAGGTCGCCGCCTTAATATGATCACAAATAATCCTAAAAGCCTGAATGTTCTCTCCGTACCCAACCCCCGAAACCTGCTCCACCCGCTCAATAATTGGCCAGAATAAATCGGTCCTAAACACATCTGGAGTATCCTGCGCTGCGGCTAACTGCCGCTCCAGTCCGCCACCAAAATCAATATTTTTCTGCGGAAGAGTCTTAAAGCTTCCATCTTCCTGCTTTTGATACTGCATGAATACATTGTTACCAATTTCCAAAAATCGCCCACAATCACAGTTAACATGACAATGTTCACCAAAAGCCGGATCATGCTCCACATCAGTAAATTCAAAGAATATTTCCGAATCTGGTCCACCGGGCTCACCTACCGGCATCTTAGCCGGCACGCCACTGCGACTCCACCAGTTTTTCTTAGCGGCATAAGGAAAAATTCTACCATTCTGCATACCATTAGTTTCAGCATCATCCACTACCGTAGCTTCAATCCCAACCTCAGCAAACAAATTAGTCCAAATCGCAATCGCCTGGTCATCGCGATTAATCCCGTCGCCACCACCAAACACCGTCACATAAATCCGATGTGGGTCCAATCCCACTTCCTTAGTCAAAAATTCCCACATCCACTCCAACTGCTCTTTTTTAAAATAATCTCCCAACGACCAGTTCCCAAGCATTTCAAACGCCGTCGTATGCCGATTATCGCCCACCTCTTCAATATCCTGCACCCTAAAACATCGCTGCGAATCCACAATCCGCGTTCCCTGCGGGTGCGTTTCCCCCAACAAATACGGCAACATCGGCTGCATCCCCGACCCCGTAAACAACGTCGTCGGATCATTCTCCGGCACCAAAGAAGCCGACGGCACCACCACATGCCCCCGCTCCGCCATAAAGTTCAAATATTTAGCTCGCAGTTCATTCCCGTTCATAGGCTTGGATTATAGTCAATATCAGATAAAAAAACAACCTGAATAAGTTGACATTTAGACCTATAGTAGGTATAATGATAGTGTAGTTAGATGGGGATGCACCTCATCAATTTTCAATTCAAATCACAGGAGTAGAGAAAAATGAGCGTCCAAACGGCATGGGTTACAGTGCTTGCAACAATCGTTGCAAGCGGAATGATCGCCGTGGTCATCACAGCACTGGCAGCGCCATGTGCGATGATTGGATCGCAGCTCATTTTGTGGATTGTAGGCTGCAACGAAACCAAGAGGAAATCCGCAGAAGTTTTCAATGGGGTCGTTCGCCCCACCTTCATTGCAGTAACACTTTACTGCATCATCAGTTTCGTATTCGTGGTTGATCGGGTGCCAGTCGGAGTCTTTTGGCTGGGAGTGTTGTTGATTATCTTTATTGTCGCCATGAAAGAAATCAACAAAGTTGCCCATTTTACGTACGAGGAAGCTTAGCCTGCTTCGTAAATCTCAACGGGACGACCCACACGGTCGTCCCGGTTCTCGTTTTAATACACTTCACCCACATCATTACCCCCGATAAAAGCCACCTCCTTTCAGGCGCAAATCTACGTGGAAGATTCTTCGCTCCGCTCAGAATGACATTCATGGGCACTAAATCTCTCTTATTAGTCATGCTGAGGCTTGCCGAAGCATCTTCCACGCTCAATATACACTTGGCCGAGATGGTTCTTTATCGCGTTCAGAATGACATGAATAAATCCTAACTACCCACTCGTCATCCTGAGCAACGCGAAGGATCTTCCACTGCCAACCTGCTTACAGCTTGGAAGATTCTTCGCTTCACTCAGAATGACATAGGTCTGAGTATGGTAAAAAACTCCAACTTGACCAACAGTACTATACTCAACCCATGAGCCAATACTGGGTTTATATCGTCACCAACTACAACAAAACTGTTCTCTACACCGGCATAACCAACAACTTACAGGCGCGTTTACATGAACATCGCAATGGTTTATCCACCTTTTCCTCCAAATATCACACCAATATCTTAGTCTACTCACAAACATTTAATACACCAGAAGAAGCCATAATCGCCGAAAAGAAAATCAAAGGTTGGACTAGAACCAAGAAAAACCTTCTTATCGAATCGATTAATCCCGATTGGCAGGACTTATCTAAGCCATAATAGCTATTCAAGTTGGAAGATCCTTCGCTACACTCAGGATGACGGGGTAAACGGGCAAGAGAGGTAATAATAAGAAGAATGACGAATATTCCGAATAAATCATAATTCGTGTCATGCTGAGGCTTGCCGAAGCATCTTCCACCTTCAGTGCAAACAACCTGGAAGATCCTTCGCTTCGCTCAGGATGACGACACTGCCAACTTATTTAATCTTTAACTCTTTTAATTTCTCCTCGTACCTCTCCAAAATCTCCGTCCGATAGTCCTTGGGATGAAACATCAACAACCCATCTTCCACCGTCTCCTTAGTCCGCGGACGCATCCTTTTTAACTGCCATTGCTCCAATTTAGCATCAAGGAATGTGAGTGGTGAGTGGTGAGTGGTGAGTGGTGTCATTCCGGGCTTGTTCCGGAATTGCTGGACGCTGGACACTGGACGCTGGACGCTGTTAAAAAAGTTTGGCAAAACTTTTTTAACCCACCCATTAGTCTGAATATACCGCTCATACATCCCACCCCGATTCAAAATCGGCACCATATGCGCCAACTCACTGGCCACATACACATCCTGATGCTCACTGACCAACCGATCCTCGCTTAACCACATGTTTAAACATATCTTGTCATTTACTTTATGTGGATCATCGGTCGGCTTGCGCCTCTTGCCAATCAGCGAAAATAACCCCGTGCACAACAGCCTGCTCAACCATAGGCGATTCTTAGTCGTCACCACGACCAAATCAATATCATCATCCTCCCGCGGACTACCACCCCCCACCGACCCCGTCACCGCCACCATCTTTACCCACGGCACCAACCGGAACAGCCAAACGTAATGTCGGGCGGTTTGCAGTTTACGGTTTGCAGTTTGCAGTTGCTGAGATTTCACCCCCATCAACCCCTCCCGCCCC
>CAZHWT010000055.1:2287-5404 GCA_964536215.1 uncultured Candidatus Saccharibacteria bacterium | reverse complement strand
TTTAGCCTAGTAGTGTTGTTTATTTCTTGCGTCTTGAACCTTTGTTTGGCATTTGAACTCTTGCTCCTTGGCATTTAACTTGCCTACTTGCCTACTCGTCAACTCTGTGTGGTCTGACCGCTTAGTTTGTCTACCTAAAACCCGGTCAACCGACAAGGCGTGCCCGAGTATAAACGCCCCGATGCCCCAGACAATGCACAAACTCACTCACTCGCTTTCAGCCTCACCCTAAACGTCACCCCTTGACCTGGCGCGCTAGCTACAGCGATCGATCCACCGTACAACTCCACCATTGTCCTGGCAATTGCTAAACCTAAACCGCTCCCCTCATCTCCAGCCGTAGCCCCACGGTAAAACCGGTCAAAAATATGCGGCAAATCGTCAGCTGGAATATCCACGCCATCATTAAACACCACCAGCTCAGCTTTGCTACCCACCTTAGCCGTCGACACCCGTACGCCACCACCTCCTGGCGTATACTTAATGGCATTATCCAGCAAAATTAACACCACCTGCTTTAGCTCGTCAGCATTTCCCACGACCGAGCCAGCCTCTGCCAAGTCAGTCGTAACTCGCAAATGCTTATCTACTAGCCGCGATCCAACCAACAATAGGCAACCCTCCACCAGCTCCCGCCAATTTAACCGCTCCTTAGGCAGATTCTTACGCCCATCCTCATTAGTCCGCACCAGCTTTAGCAACCCATCCACCATCCCCGTCATCCGCCTAATTTCTTCCTGCAAACTGCTCATCATGGCCGTAGTCTCGGATTTAGTCTTAGCACCGCGTTGGTACGCCTCAATTTCCATAGCCATACTAGCCAACGGCGTTCGCAACTCATGCGACGCATCGGCCGCAAATCGTTCCTGATCTTGCATGGCTCGCTCAATCGGCGCCAACGTCCGCCCGCTCAAAAAATAACTGGCAATCGTCGCCAAAATCAAGATTACCGCATCAAACAGCAACAACCACTGGCTAAAATGGGCCTCAAAATCTTCAATTTGCTGCTGCAAATAAATGTTAAACACCACTCCCCGTACATGCGAATGCACCAAATCAATTACCTGCGCAAACGCCTGTCGCTCCGCCGAAATCACCGCCACCGTAAACACCGCCAGCAAGCTATACGAAATAACCATGTACCAAAATGTCAATTTTAACCGAGCCGTATTAAATGAATGCATATGTTAGGGGTTAGGTTCTAGGTCTCAGGTTTTAGACCAACTATAGTCTTAAAATTTTTAATCGCATTTATTTCTTCACCCTTAAACCTTCTCCCTTCCACCCTACTTCAAGTTATCTCAGTAAAACTCAAAGTATTATATAATAAAAATATTTTTATTATATAATACTATATCGAATACTAAACACTGCATACCGTATACTTCGCGTTGGCGGCATTAGCTTCCAATCCGATACCCCATCCCCTTAACCGTCTTAATCAATGGACTACTCTTAAAAGGCCTTTCCACCTTATTGCGCAAATACCCAATATAAACGTCCACCACATTAGAAAACGGATCAACCTCCCCATCCCAGACATGATCCAAAATTTGCTGCTTAGACAAAATATGCCCTGGGTGCCTCAGCAAAAATTCCAACAGGGCGTATTCCTTAGCCGACAGCTCAATAGTCACTCCACCGCGCTCTACTCTATGACTAGCCGGATCCAATATTAAATCTGCCACTTGCAACACAGTCGCCGGCTCGTCACTCGACCGACGCAACAAGGATCGAATCCGCGCCAACAACTCTTCAACTTCAAACGGCTTAACCAGATAATCATCCGCTCCGCTGTCCAAGCCAATAATCGTATCTTTAGTCGCGTCCCGGGCTGTCAACATTAAAATTGGCACCCCGTTTTTCTCTTGCCGCAACTGACGACACAGCTCCAACCCATTCATCTTTGGCAAGCCAATATCCAGCAACACAACATCGTACACTTCATCAATAGCCAGCTCATACCCCGCCTCGCCATCGGCCGCCACATCCACCGCATACCCCTCCGACTGCAACACCTTCCGCAACGAACTAGCAAATTTAACTTCATCTTCAACCAAAAGAACGCGCACAACAAACCTCCCACATACTGACTAAAATTCTAACAGAGGGGAATAAACTACAGATAAGAAAAACCTATATCAAAAACGTCAAGATACAAGAGTCCAAATGCCAAGGCAAGGCACAAGTTTAAAAGTCTATTTTAGGCTTACTTCTTATGCCTTTCCTTGGCATTTGAACCCTTACGCCTTGCACCTTACATTTGAGCCTTGCTCAAATGTCCTCGTATCCCGGAAAATCATCCAACTTAATCCGCTCTTCAGCAACACCCATACCAACCAAAGTCTCTTTCAAGCTCATCACCATTGGCACTGGTCCAGACACATAAAAAATTGGCGTCGCCAAATCCGACACATATTGCCGAATTGTCGCCTCTTCCAAACGTTGCGGATCAATTAAAACATGCAGTCCAAATTCTGGATGCTTTTCAGCTAGCTCCTTCAGCTCATCCTCGAAAACCACATCAGCATTGCGATTACCATACAGCAAAATAACATTTAACTGCTCGCCACGATGATCCAGGTCCAGTAAAATTGATCGGAAGGGCGTAATGCCAATTCCTCCCGCCAAAAATACATACTGATTAGTTGGATCCTCTACCACAAAGTCACCATTTGTCTTAATCAATTCAAACTCTTCCCCCACCTGCAAACTATCCAATGTTTGCTTAAATGACGAATTTCGCACCCGAGTTGTAATCTGCAAATGCCCCTCAAACGGCGCTGAAGAAATAGTAAAATACCGTGTATCACCCTCTTCATCTGGCTCCGCAATGTCCAACTTGTACTTACCATACTGTCCCGCCGTCCACTCGACTTTCTCCTCGGCTTCCAGCTGATATGTCGTCACATCCCCAACCTCGGCAACTTTATTTATTAATTTGACTTTCATTACATCCTTTCTTCCTACCTGGGGTAGGCGTGGTTCGTTACTTCGATAATCGTTAATCGTAAACCCCGATTTAATCGGGGTAAATCGTAATGCGAATCAGTTTACAGTTTGCAGTTAACGGTTTACAGACTATGGCTAATTCGCCTATTCGTTTATTCGATCTCC
>CAZHWT010000055.1:0-2187 GCA_964536215.1 uncultured Candidatus Saccharibacteria bacterium | reverse complement strand
CTCAGCTTCCGGCTATACTCCAACGTCCCATAGCCAAACGTCCGCGCTGCCACCCACAAGGCAAACACCGCGCACACCGCCAGAATCCCAATTCCCACCACCGCCTCCATTGTGGTCAAATTCCCCACTGCGTTACGCAGCAACAGCGTAATCGGTGACGACAGTGGAAAGTAGGTAAATATCTTAACCAACAGTTGACTTGGATCAGTAATAATAGCTTGCAGCGCGTACAGCGGCACAAACATGGCAAACATAGCCACCCCCATAAAACTACCCGCCTCCTTGGCCGTCGGCACCGCCGATCCAATCGCCACCAGAGTCCCCGTAAACAGCATATAAGCACTAATAAAGACAAGCGCTGACACTAGCAGAGTCCACGGATCAAGCACAATTTTAGACAAATCAAGGCTCGGCAAGGTTACATAATTGCGCGCTCCCCACACAATCGCCGACACTGGCACAGCAATGGCCACTACCTGCACCACGCCTACCAGGAGTAATGATAAAATCTTGCCCGTCACCAACGTCCGCGCCTCCACATTGCTCAGCAGCATCTCAATCACCCGGTTCTCTTTTTCTTCAGTCGTGCTAGCCAACATTCGTCCGGCCATCAACACAAATGTAATATAAAACAGCACCAAAATGGCTCCTGGCGCAACGACTCGCTCAAAGCCGGGCATCACCTGTCCATCCTCATAGGTCGTCGTAGTCGTGGACACGTTGCCCTGTATGACTGCCTGCTGCTGCGGACTAACCTTACCCTGCTGACTCAATTTTAATAACTGCACTGCTACTGTGGAATATTTATCATTTTTAACAATCCCCACATCCCTACCATACACTTCCACCTGTTGCTTAGTTACATCGGCAGGATAGTAGAAAAAGGCCTCATCTTTACCGTGCTTAACCAGATCAATCCCCGCCTGCTTTTGTTCAACCGTCTCAGCTCCAAACTGCTCCAACAAAGTCGGCTCAATCAGCCCCGAATCATCCAACACCACCATGCTAAACTTTTCGCTAGCCGCCTTTTCGGCCGCCGAATCAGCTGCCACACTAGAAAAGTAAGCGACCGCCACCACAATCCCAATAATTGCCGGGAAGGCCATGACGCTGAGCCAAAACGACTTTTTCTTTACTGTCCGAATAAATTCAAACCAAACTACCGTCCACAAATTATGCATGCGCGTCTCCTTGGTAAATATGTACAAAAATATCGTCCAACGACGGCTGCTGCACCTGGAACGAATTCACCTTTAACTTGGATTGCCCCGCCAAATCAGTCAAAATTTGCTGCGGCGACACCCCCTTAGCCGGCACCAGTCTGGCCTGACGACTATTAATTGGTTCCACCGTATACAGCGTAGACTTAGCCCCTACCTGCCCTTCAAATCCTAACAAAATTTCATCCGAACCAAACTCTCGCCGCACTTCGTCCACCTTGCCATACAATCGTCGCTTACCATCCTTAAGCAACATGACCCGCTGACACAATCGCTCCACCTCTTCCATCTGGTGCGTTACTAACACCACCGTCGCTCCATCTTTAACACGTTCCTCGACCATGTCCATCAGCAAGCGTCGGTTAACCGGATCAAACCCCTTAGTTGGCTCATCCAAAATCAACAAACTTGGCCGGTGCATCATGGTCACACCTAATTGAATCTTCTGCTGCATTCCTCCCGACAATTTGTCTATCGATTGATGGACTGTATGTGCCAAATCCACTCGATCCAGATAGTCCAACGACCACTTTCTGGCTTCAGCCCGATCCAATCCTTTCAGTTGGCCAAAGTAGACCATGGTATCAATGACCGATTCTTTTTTATACAACCCCCGCTCTTCCGGCAAATAGCCCAACTGATTGCTCAACTTAGCCGTAAACGGCTGGCCATTAATCAATAACGTTCCCGCCGTTGGCGTATAAATGCCTAATAGAGCCCGAATCGTGGTCGTTTTACCCGACCCGTTGGACCCCAAAAACCCAAACACTTCACCCTTGTTCACCTCAAACGACAAATCTTCAATCACCGTTCGGCTACCAAACCGCATCTTAAAATGTTCCACCGAAATTACAGAATCATTCATATCTTTCTAGTATACCACCACAGGCACAGTCATTTGCACGACTGTTGTTATTGGCTATTGGCCATTAGTTTGTTCGCTTGTTCGAAGCTTCGTCTACTCGTC
>CAZHWT010000054.1:2241-5617 GCA_964536215.1 uncultured Candidatus Saccharibacteria bacterium | reverse complement strand
TTAGCGATTAGCGATTAGCGATTAGCGATTAGCGATTAGCGATTAGCGATTAAGGTGATTTTAGCACCAGTGGTGTTATGTATTTTTTGCACCTTGTACCTTTATTTGGCATTTGGACTCTTGCTCCTTGGCATTTAACTTGCCTACTTGCCAACTCGCCTACCCGTCGACTCGTCGACCCGTCTACTCATGTACGTACACATGTACGTACACGTGTACGTACCACTCACCAACTACCCTACAACCCGCTCAATCTCCACCACCGGCACGCAGCCAGCTCGAACAATTTTCATTTCTTCGCCAGTCAAATCCACCACTGTCGAGGCGCCCTCACCACCAGACTCACCAGCCACCACCCCACCAGTTAGCACCACAAAATCCTGATCAATCGCCTCATAAGATGCAGGAGCTAACCCGCCAGCTGGGTTAGCTGAGGATTGCACTATGGGACCTGCCTGACGCAGCAAGGCCTGAGCCACCGGATGATTAGGTATTCTTACTCCCAAGCTGGGCGCACTCCAACGGAAATAATCCGCCTTAGCCGTCCACGGCAAGACAATCGTCACCCCGCCCGGCCAATACACTTTCATCAGCTTAACCATCGCTTTATGCATAGCCGGCGTCAAACGATCAAAATCTAGATTTAACTCTTTTAATTGATCCATTTCAGCGACCAAAATAGCCATTGGCTTCTCATCTTCGCGCTGTTTGGCATGATACAACGCTTTAACCCCTCGCTCACTCTGCCACCTGGCTCCAATTCCCCACACCGTATCAGTTGGAAAAATAACCGTCTGACCAGCCAATAGTCTAGCTGACGCTTCCGGTATTGAAAGTAATCCTTCGAGTCTCTGCATTAACATATTCAAATCCTATGCTTATTGTGTCCCTAGGCAACAACGTATCTGCTCTATCCGGCCATTCTATCACAGTAACTGCATCCGGCTGACCAAACAAATCTGCCACCCCCAACTGCTCAACCTCAGCCTCACCCGACAAACGATACCAGTCAAAGTGATGCAAGTCAAACCCCTTTTTTGTCTGGTATTGCTTATACAGCCCAAAGGTTGGACTATTCACCGCCGATGTGATGCCCAGTTCTTCAGCTAAAAATTGCACAAACGTCGTCTTGCCTGCCCCCAAATCGCCTCGCAGAGCCAGGATCTCGCCACCATGGAGAGAGGTCGCCACCTCGGCCGCAAACTCGCGCAGCTCAGGCAAAGATACATCAAGCTGCTTTGACGGTGGATCGGAGGTAAGAGATGAGGAGTGCAGGGAAGACATGAGAGTCGCGATGGGGATTCTAGGTTTCAGGTTAAAGGGTAAAGGGTAAAGATAATTAGTTCAAATTCTAGTTTCTACTTTCCAGCCCGCCTACTCTCGACGTGCCTACTTGCCGACTTCCCTACTGTCGTGCCAGTGGCACGACCGCTGGCGTGGAGTGCCGCGTTCCACCAATGCCACCATCCCCCAACTCCCACGCCCAAAGCCACCCCAGCGGCGTCAATTAAAACGTCAATACCAACACCGCTGCGAGTTGGTACAAAATGTTGATGAAGCTCGTCACTGACCGCGTAAAGGATAGTCAACAAAATTGCACCCATCACAATGCGCCAGGCCCAAATCCGCTGACCACCCGCTAAAGCCCTATGCACCAACATCCACAGTAACGCATACTCAGTCACATGAGCCGTCTTACGCAATATAAAATCAAGCGGACCGCCACCAATCCCCAAACTAGGGATACTGGACCACCAGAAAATCAACCCGGCCCATCCAATAACCGGCCCCCACAACCAGACAAATCGTTTAACCATGACAGTATTGTATCAGATGAGTGAAAGCATCAGACGCCAGCGAGTCTACGCCTCGCCCCTGGCGGAAGTCTACGAGGACAGTACAATTGCTCATCTGTCGACGTGTCTACTTGCCGACGCCCAACTGACCATCCTACTACCTTTGAATATGCCAGTACAGTGTCTGCGACCGACCATCATCGGCCGTGATAATAATCCCTTCACCTCGATCGGTCTGAACTCCACCCAGCCTACACCCGCCATCACTCCACCGTACCGCCGTCCCAGACTGAGCCGCCAAAATTGGTGTGCCTGGCGCATCAGCAATATCAATACCCGGGTGCCCATCAGGCCCATACAATCCAGCAATTGCCGTTTCACCAAAGTGTTGACTTATTTTGGACGGATAGCCCGCAATTGGCTTACCCAATTCGCCAGATGCAATGTACGGAGCCGGGTTTATCCATTGACCACTACCAATTGTCCCACCAATATATGGCAATACAGTCCGCCGATACGAAAAGTGCAAGTGATAGCCTGTGGCACAACCAGTATTACCTTCAAAAGCAATCACATCGCCACGATTGACGTGCCAGCTCTTAACATTACTGCTAACAATGGCGCTAGCCATAGCCGCCGCTTCGGCCTTAGCTTGAGCCAGCAGTCGCTGGTACACCGACTCGTCGCCCCTGGTCGCAGCCAATAGCTTATCTTTATTAGCCTTGGCCGTACTCAGCGCTTCTTGCTGCGACTGAACCTGCTTCTGCTTACTAGCCAGTTCCGTCGCCAGACTTTCTTTTTCCGCCTTTAGATTAGCCAGATTCTGTTTTTGTTCCTCATAATTTTTACGATTATCACCAATCTGCGCAAGCAGAATATTGTCCTGCTCTTCCATCTCCTTAATATAAGCCAAACTCTTCATGGCTTGCTTAAAATCAACCGCAGAGATAATCGCCGAAATGGACGGCATACGACTCTTTTTATACGCCGCCTTAATCCGCTGATCAGCCGCCTCTTGCATCTGGCCAATCGTATCGTCTAGCCGCTCAATCTTTGTTCCCACCTCATCAATGTTATTGTTTACCTGAACGAGTAAGTTCTGAGTCGACTGAATCTGACCCTGAGTGTCTGCCAACTCCAGCTCATTGAGTGAGATCTGATTATTCATCTGAGCAATCTGAGAGGATAGCGTTTTCTCCTTACCCTTCGTCTCGCTGATTTTAGCTTTTAACTCATCTTGCTTAGCCTGATTGTTTTTATAGTCCTGCTGGGTATAGGCCATAGCAGGCACATTTACCACTTGAGCCACCACCAATACCGCCGTGGACAGCATTAAGCCAAATCGCTGCCACCGCCGCATAGACTCAGTTTTAAAACGAGAAAATTTCATGTACATCTATACTACGAACAATCCACACAAGATGCAAATCAATATGAAGTAAGTCTACTAGTGAGAGATTCTAGTGTCCTCGGCTCCAGAATGACACGAGGTTATTCGCATATTTGTAGCAACTGTCCGACCCAACAGGGGCAGATTCGCATTGCCATTTCAGCCACAGGCTGACAGGCTCCATTCAGAT
>CAZHWT010000054.1:0-2141 GCA_964536215.1 uncultured Candidatus Saccharibacteria bacterium | reverse complement strand
CGCATAGCCACCACCGAGCCAATTACGCCCAATAAAATGCCCAGCAAAATTTCAAAAGCCAGCATGCCGCCAAACACTTGCAGCACTGGGATGGGGAAAATCTGTATACCACTAAACCAACTCTGTAGCCGAGGCGCCACCCATGGCAAGGTCATATACACCACCCCAACCGATAATACAGAAGCGATGACACCGTACAAAATCCCTTCTACCACAAACGGCCCTCTAATATACCAGTTGGATGCCCCCACCAGTCGCATTACTTCTATTTCCTGCTGATAAGAAGCAATATTCAAGCCAATAGTTACCAGCATAATTAAGAACGACACCAGTACTAGAAACAAGATCAGGCCTATGCCGACTAAGCGCCCGGTCGATGTCCATGAGGCCAAGCGGTCAGTCACATCTCTAGGATAGTTGACTTCGTCAATAAACTGGTCATACTTCTCATCTTTGACTACCGCCGCCAACGTATCGATATCCTCTAACTTTTTAGGCGATACGTCCAAAGAGGCGGGTAGCTTATTAGCCGAAATATTCTCGGCTAAAGTTGGATCATCTTTAGTTACTTCTTTATAGTAAGACAACGCCTCTTCCTTGGAGGTGTAATGGATTGCCGAAACTTTGCCAGTATCTTCCAGCGCTTTTTGAATCTCATCAATCCTGGCTTTAGTTGCTTCATCTTTAAAGAACACAATCATCTGGGGCTGTTTTTCAAAGAAATTCAGCACCACATTTGACCCCATACCCACTAGCAAGAATAGGGAAATAACAAAAAAGGTCAAAGAAATAACCGACAACGCCGCCACAGTGTGCCAGCCATGCCGTTGCATTTGCGAAATTGCAGTACCAAAAATACGAGACAATGAAGTAAACATATTACAAATCGTAGCCGCCATGCGGCTCATCCTTAATGATAGACCCTTTTTCCATGGTAATCACTCGCCGTTTCATAGCATTAACAATATCTGCGTTATGAGTAGCCATCACTACTGTTGTCCCCCAGCCATTAATCTGACTCAGCAATTCCACAATTTCCCAAGAAGTTGAAGGGTCTAAGTTTCCTGTCGGCTCATCGGCCAAAAGTACAGTCGGCTCGTGAACCAAGGCCCGAGCGATAGCGATACGCTGCTGCTCACCACCAGACAACTGGTGAGGAAATGCTTGAGCTTTATCCTTAAGACCAACCAGCTTAAGCATATATGGCACCACTTTTTCGATATCATGTTTACTCTTACCCACCACCTCCAGAGCAAAGGCCACATTCTCCCAGACCGTCATCCGAGGCAAAGTCCTGAAATCTTGAAAAATCATCCCGATATTACGGCGCAATTGGGAGATTTGTTTGCCTTTAAGCTCATCTACCCGCATGTCATTAAGCCAAACTTCTCCATCACTTGGTACATCCTCGCGAAGAAGCATTTTAAACAAACTTGTCTTACCCGCCCCTGACTGTCCGACCAAGAAGACAAATTCTCCATCGGATATACGGGTATCAACGTCTTTTAGGGCATGTGCGCCTGTGGGGTAAAGTTTGGAAACGTGTTTGTAGGCAATCATGAGCAGAATGTTACCCACTGCAAAGTGGACTGTTCCAGATTAGCAAAACCAAAACTTCCGGTCAAGCCGAGTTAATCACCTCACTCTGTCCGCTTCATCTCTGCCTCAATAAATCCCTGCAAATCACCATCAAGCACACCAGAAGTGTCCGAGGTTTCAAAATCAGTCCGATGATCCTTGACCATTTGGTAAGGGTGCAACACATACGACCGGATCTGGTTGCCCCAGCCAGGGGTCACATACACCCCTTTCAGCTCAGCATCAGCCTTGCGACGCTCTTCTTCCTGAATCAAAAACAATTTAGCCCGCAGAATCTTCATGGCCGACTCTCGGTTTTTTAGCTGCGACCGTTCCCCAGAAGCCGTTACCACAATCCCCGACGGCTTATGCACAATCCTCACTGCCGTATTCACTTTATTAACGTTCTGGCCACCCGCCCCACCAGATCTAAACGCCTCAAAGGTAATGTCATCCGGCTTAATATCCACCGTATCGTCATGCTCAATCATTGGCATCACCTCAGCTAAAGCAAACGAGGTTTGACGCAAATTATCCGCGTTAAACGGTGACTGACGCACCAG
>CAZHWT010000053.1:0-5780 GCA_964536215.1 uncultured Candidatus Saccharibacteria bacterium | reverse complement strand
ACCCCATCAATCTCCAACGTCTGTCGGCCAACCACCTCCCGCCACGCCCCCAACTGCACCTCTTTACCTGTGGCCACATCCATACCAATATAGACCTGCCGGCTATCCACCGAAATAATCTCGATCGGCCATCTGCTTCCCAAGGCCACCGCCACTCCAGTCTTCCCCACCGCCGTCGGCCCTACAATGGCTACATCCACCCTGTCAGAAGAAATATTCATACCAGGATTATACAATGCCCACTTCGATGGTTCGATAGGTCGCTTATTCGTTAACTCGATATTTCGTTATTCGTCTATTCGTTTATTCGCACAACCACCCACTACTCACTACAATATGGGTATCCTAGGGGTCATGGGGATCATGGGGAAAATGGTGCATTGGGTGTATTGGGGATATTGGGTAGATTGGTAACAGTGGCTCAGTTCATTCGTAGCATTCGGGTTTCGTAGTATTCGCATATACATTCGTAATTCGGCTGTTACCCAATTCGTATATTCGCATATTCGTAGCATTCGCATTGCCATTCGTAATTCGGATGTTACCCAATTCGCATATTCGCATTGCCATTTCAGCCAGAGGCTGACAGGCTCCATTCGGATATTACTTATTCGCAATTCGCATCATTCGCATCTGTGATATAATCCACCCATAAATTTACAACTATGAATACCAAACAAACCGTCAAGATCGAACTTAGTTTTAGCTCACTAATGATGGTCATAGGCACGCTTATCGGCCTATGGTTACTCTTCTTTCTCCGAGAAATCGTTCTCCTTGTCTTCATCGCTTTTATCATTGCCAGCGCCTTAGGACCAATCCTGCGCACGCTTCAGCGTCACCGCATCCCTCAAGTCGTGTCAATTGCTAGCACGTTTCTAATCGTCTTGGGCTTAGTCGTCCTCATCGGCTTTATGGTCATTCCAGCCTTATACACCCAATTAGAAAACTTCCTTCGTCACTTGCCCGACATTATTGGCCGTGCCGCTCAAATCTTTACCGGCAGCCAAGTCGACCAGTCGCAAGCCCAAGAATACACTCGTCAACTGGTCAACACCATTAGCGGCAACGCCCAAGCACTATCCTCTAATGTGGTTCAAGTTGGCTTAGGAATCTTCTCTGGCTTTATCTCAGCCGTAACCGTAATCGTCATGAGCTTCTACTTTATCCTCGAGCGGGACCAGCTCTATAAAGGCGTAGAGCTGCTCATGCCACATAACGACTTTATTCGTGTTCGCAATATTTCCCAAAAAGTCGAACATAAGCTAGGCGCCTGGTTGCGCGGTCAATTATTGCTTGGACTCATCATCGGTGTGGCCAGCTATTTCGGTTTACTTGCACTAGGCCTTCATCAGTACGCCCTCCCCCTAGCTCTTATTGCTGCCATTCTCGAATTAGTACCCATCATCGGACCCATCCTTTCCGCCATTCCCGCCATTCTGATCGCCGTCACAGTCAGCCCAACCTTAGCTATTGCCGTCATTATTCTGTATTTGGTTATCCAACAACTAGAATCTCACCTCATAGTCCCCAAAGTTATGGAAAAAGCGGTCGGTCTTAACCCTCTATTTGTCATCATTGCCTTGCTGGCCGGCGGTGCACTCATGGGCATACTCGGCGCCTTGCTGGCCGTGCCGTTTGCTGTTGTCATTGCCACCATTCTCGAAGATGTGCGTGAATACGAAGGCAAAACCAGCCGCTCTGCTCAGTCTAGTTAGCTCTAATACGATATAGTCCCGAATTTGGGACGCAAAATTAATACCAATGCTGCCCCATTCTACTACGCCTGCCCAACTGGCCAAACAATTCACTACGTCACTCACTCGTGGCCTAGACGATGAGCAAGTTAACCGCAACCGTCAGCAATTTGGCCCCAACATTTTGCCTAAGGCTGAACAATGGCTCTGGATCAAAGCTATCTGGCACGCCATTGCTTCACCCATCATCCTACTTCTAGTCTTTGCCTTCATCATCACCTTTTTGCTCAACGAGCATATTGAAGCAACCGTCATTGGCTTCACCATCGCCCTCAACACCCTACTCGAACTAATCCAGGAATGGCGAGCTCGCCAAGCCATTAGCCGACTACAAAACCTCCGCCAACCCACCGCCCGCATAATCCGTCAGGGGCAAGAGCAGTTGCTCGCGGCTGACCAGGTCGTGGTCGGTGATATTATGGTCTTTGAAGCTGGCGACCGCTTAGTGGCCGATGGTCGAATTATTGAGGCCGCCTCGTTACTCATAAACCAATCTCTCCTCACTGGCGAAGCCATCCCAGTCGAAAAAACGGCCGAGCCAGTACCCGCCAAAGCTCAAATCGATGAACAAGCAAATATGACCTTCGCCGGCAGTCTGGTAATTAATGGTCGTGGATTAGCCATTGTTACCGCTACTGGCTTACAAACCCAACTCGGCCAAATTGCTGCCAGCATTGCTCAAGCCGAACAGCCCCACACACTACTAGAGCAACGACTCTCGCATCTAGCCAAAGTTTTAGCCATCAGCGTACCAATCGTCGGTATAATAATTTTCATTATCGGGCTAGTACGAGGCTTTGACCCAGCCACATTATTCTTCTTTGCCGTCAGCCTAGTCGTGTCAGTCGTACCTGAAGGTCTAACCCTTGGCGTCACCACTGCACTAGCTGTGGCCGCTTGGCGCATGGCACAACAAGGTGCACTATTACGAAATCTAGCCTCAGCTGAAACACTCGGCTCCACCACCTACCTCTGCGTCGACAAGACCGGCACTCTAACCAAAAACGAACTCACCGCCACCCAAATCTTCGGCCTCAACTCCACCGTCAATCGTGATAATGATTCTGGACAATGGCAAACCGACCCCACTCTTAATGCCAAAGATCAAACAGCTCTTCTCGACCAATCCCATCGTATCGCCCTAGTCGGAGCACTATGCAATAACGCTGAGATTGTCCTAGATAAAGGTGAGCGTACCGTTATCGGCGATCCTCTCGAAGGCGCCCTTAGCTTACTAGCTCAAGAACTCGGCCTGGACCTAGTGGAGACTACCGAGTCTTACCCTCGAATCAGCGAAATACCATTCTCCTCCAATGCCCGGACCATGACCACCGTCCACACACACCAAGATAAAACCATCATCGCCCTCAAAGGTGCGCCAGCCGAAGTTATGCAGCAATGCGACAGCGAGTGGGTCGGCAACCGTTGCGTTAAACTATCCGATAGCAGTCGCCAAAGTTGGCTCAAGCTAGCTAACCGTCAAGCCTCTACCGGCCTGCGCCTAATGGCCTTTGCTACCAAAGAAATATCTCCCAAAGCCAAGTGGCAGGGCGCCAAATTGCAGTGGTTGGGCATGGTTGGCTTTGTTGATCCGCTTCAGCCTGGCGTCGCCGAATCCATCGCCCAGCTCAAAACCTCCGGCATTAAACTGATCATGATTACTGGCGACCACGCTCTCACCGCCCAAGCCATCGCCAAATCTCTCAATATTCCTTGGCAAACCGTCTTGACCGGTCAACAGATTACTACCCTCACCGAGCGCCAACTCTTTCAAAAGCTAACCCAAGCTCCCGTCTGCGCCAGAGTTACCCCAGAACATAAACAACGCATCGTTAAAGTCCTTCAAAAATACGGCCAAGTCGTAGCCATGACCGGTGACGGAGTCAACGACGCCCCCGCCCTAACCGCTGCCAATATCGGCATTGCTATGGGCAAGGGCGGTACCGATGTCGCCCGAGAGGCCGCCGATCTGGTCTTGCTCAACAATGGCTTTGCCCCCATCGTCAATGCCGTCTATCAAGGCCGAGCTCTCATGGCCAATATTCATAAAATGATTATGTTTCTCCTCACCTCCAACGCCAGCGCCCTCCTCCTGGTCGTTGTCGCTTTTTTAGTCAACGGCGCCCTACCACTCTTCGCCTCTCAAATCCTCTGGCTCAATCTGGTCATTGACGGCCTACCAGACACAGCTATGATTTTCGAACCTCAAGAATCATCAAACAAGCTACCCGCCGGCAATAAACTCTTCCTTCTCAATCGCGCCATGCTCTGGCGAACCGCCTTCTTAGGCGGCTGGATGGGCAGCCTGGCTCTCTGCGTCTTCTGGTACTTCAGCCCCACCCACTCTGCCGCCTTCACCACTACCATGGTTCTTACCCTGTTAGTTTGCTGCCAAATCTTTAATAGTTTTAACTGTCAATCTGCCACCCGATCCGTTATTCATACCTGGTACCGCAACAAATTCCTCATCATTTCTGTACTTCTGGGGTTCGTCGCCCATCTCGCCCTCCTCTACACCTCAGTCGGCCAAACATACTTCCGTGTCGTTCCATTGCATCTCAATGACTGGCTCATCCTTATCGCCCTGGCCAGCACTATCATCATCGTCGAAGAAATGCGCAAATTCATCGTCCGCCACCGCCCAGCACCTTCCACAAGAGTCGCCAAACCAGCTTCCCACACCCTCATCTACCCCAATCCATCACTTAGTTAGGTTAGAGGTTGAAGGTTGAAGGTTAAAGATTCAATAGATATTAGACACCCACTTCTCCCTTCAACCTGCTAAGATATACCAATGATTACGCCTGACCAAGAAAAGTGGTTGCAACATCTCTCCAACGACCACCCAACCAAAATCATTCCGTACAATCCAATCGTCAAACAAGCATTCCAACAAGTAAAATCACAAATTCAATCTGTTCTTGGCCCCACTACAGATGTGCAGCACCGCGGCGCCAGCAGTATGGGCATTTCCGGCAAAGGCGACCTCGACGTCTATATCCCTACTCCACCAGAGCTATTCAATCAACAATTAGAAAAATTAACCAACCACTTTGGCCAACCCGGCAGCCACTATCCACTCCAACGCGCTCGTTGGAACATTGAGGTGATGAGAATTGAAAGCGAAATCTTCCTCAGTAACAATCAAGATAAAAATTGGCTAGATAGCGTTGCATTCGAAACATATCTCAAAACGCATCCCGATGCGCTCGATCAATACCGTCTCCTCAAAGAGCAAGCCCAGGGCCTAGGCACCCAAGATTATTACCGCCAAAAAACCGCCTTCATCAACCACATCCTATCCCTTGTCGCAAGCAACAAGTAGTATAAAAAGTATTATATAATAAAAATATTTTTATTATATAATACTTTAGTTTTATCTCAGATAAATAATAACAAGGTCAGATCGTCTATTTGGAGCATTGTCATTCGTTATTCGCATAACCACTCACTACTCACCACTCACAATACCCCTAGGTATCCTAGGGGTCATGGGGGTCATGGGGAAAATGGTGTATTGGGCGTATTGGGCATATTGGGATTCGGATATTCGTACAACTATAAACCACAAACCATAAACCATAAACTAATTCGTAGCTCCTAGTGTTCCAGAGCAGGCCCGTAAGCCAGGTTCTGTTTTAGCCGAGTCATCTCTCTCCCTGCACCGCAAAGGCACAGGGCCACGACTCTATACGTGGTGCCCTCGTCTTCGTGTCTGACCGAGCAGGTTCATAACGACACAGTCGGAGGTTGCTGCAGCTGGGATTGCCCGTTTCATCCTCACTCGTCCCTGTTGCTCTCGAAAGGCGTCAATTCGCCCTCCGTTTAATTACCCGTTTAGTGAGATAAAGTAATTAACACCAGCGGTTACCCGTCGGAACTTACGTTCCGTCACTTGCTCTTTGCAGCCTGGACTTTCCTCCCCATACCAGTCACCTTTCGGTGCCAGTACAGGGCGACCGGCCAGCCTCCTCTGGAACAACCGGATTATACCACGCAAAGCCCAGCCACTGCGTTGTGGGG
>CAZHWT010000052.1:0-5811 GCA_964536215.1 uncultured Candidatus Saccharibacteria bacterium | reverse complement strand
ACTGCTATTCAACAGGATGGGTGGGTGACTAGGGATAGGTTGGCGGAGGATGTGGCCAGCAGCGTGGCTGGGGCGGGACGGATTGGGCGGTGGAAGAAGGGTGGATTTAATGACAAGAAGATAGTGTTTTTAGGCGATTCTACTACTTCAAACGCCACGACTCTCTTTAATCGATTACGGACGTATCATACAGATGCCGCTGGTTATTTGTCTGGATTAAGCTCTCCGACGGAGAATATTCTTAATTTCGGTGAGAATGGGGCGACTTTGGCGGCCTTTTTAGCCAACAGTGTAGGGTATGGGATTGATGCGGCAGTTGAGGCTAAGGCTGATTTGTATATTTTGTCTTACGGTATTAATGACGTGCGTCTCGGTTTGACATCTCAAGCTCAGCTAGAGTCTATGTTGGTTACGGCAGTTGAAGCATTGCGTAGTGGGGTTCCGACGGCGGACATTGTTTTGCGTGTGCCTAATTCTCTTTTGTCTACGGATGTGAATGGTAATGGCTGGGTGCAGCCTAATGCGTCTGCTCACGAGTATACCGAAGCTCTTCGACATGCCTATTTGGTGATGGAGCATAGGTGGCCAAATGTGGCAATTTTTGACGCTCAAGACCGGGTTTTTGGGACGAAAGCTCAAACATCTTCGTCATATATGGCCGATCAGCTGCATCCGAGCGTAGCGGGCCAGGTGGCTTTGGCTGATTCTCTAGCTGAGTTCATTGGTGAGGCTGATGTGTTTAGCCTAGATTTGGCCGATCAAGCTATGCTGGATGCACCGGACAATCCATGGACGATTTATCCACGGGTGCTGGAGGATGAGCGGTATTTTGATCTGGTTGCTTGGGGCGATTATATTGGGCAGGGGTCGACATATATTGATTTTTCATGGCCTGGAGCTCTTGCTAAACAGATAAAGGCTGCGATTGATATAGTTTGGATGGGAAATGTTGAGCCGTTCGTTATCCCGGCTGGTTCGTCGGTTGGTGCATCTGGTGCAAATACTCGCCTGGCTGTTTCTTCTCCTCCTCCAGCGAATACGATGACCTCTGGTTTAGTCAAAGTGTTCCGACGTCGTTATGGTGATCAAAATTTAAGCACATGGGCTGCTAGGACGGTTGAGTATTCATATTTGCGTCGTGGCATTATAACTAATGGGGGGACGGGTTATATCGATGTTGCTCGATGGCCGGGTGATGATACTGACTCAAAATTCTGGAATCCTTCCAAGAGTGATTCTTTGGTTATTCAGGGGCATTCTGGGACAGTGGCTCTATCTTCGGCAAATTTTGGTTTGGTTGGAGTAAACCTTAGAATTCTGATTAGTGGCGACTATGCAGGACTTGTTAATAAACAAGCTTTACTGGTTGGTGCACATAGGCAAGAGAGCGGTTTGACGGTGATTGCTTCGGTTGATATTGGGAGTGTGGCGGCCGGAGCCATAGTTGATACTGATGTGAGTGTGGATGGGGCAACGACTGATGGGTATGTTGTAGCCCAGCCGCCAGCGATTAGCGCTGGTTTGATTTGGTCGTGTCGAGTTAAGTCGGCTAATACTGTTACTGTCCGTATGCATAATACGACTGAGAGCGATGTTGACCCGATGGTGGCTACTTGGCGATTTTTGTTGATGCGTTAGTCGGCATTTTGGTTGGAATTGATTTTTCTTGATTTAATTTATCTGAGTTGTTTTTGATTTATTATATAATACTTTTAAAAGTATTATATAATTCTTTTTACCGTAGATGATTGGTTGATGTGAAGGGATGGGGTTTGTTGATACAATCTTGGTTGAAGGGTGTAGGAAGGAATCTTTTATATGAATCAAACTATTACTAAAGCAGTGATTCCGGCGGCGGGGATGGGGACGCGGTTTTTGCCGGCGACTAAGGCCATGCCTAAGGAGATGCTGCCAGTGCTGGATAAGCCGGTGATTCAGTATGTGGTCGAGGATGCGGTTAGTGCCGGAGTGGAAGATATTATTATGGTGACGGGGTGGCATAAGCGGACGCTAGAAGACCATTTTGATTATCCGTATGAACTGATTTCGCGATTAAAAGAAGCGGGTAAGGACAAGCAAATGGAAGAGGTGGTGCGGATTGCTAACTTGGCTAATTTTATTTATTTGCGCCAGAAGGGACATTTGGGTAATGCTACGCCAATTTTGAATGCGGAGCCGATTGTTGGGCGCCAGCCGTTTTTATGTTTGTGGGCGGATGACTTTTTTGTGGCCTCACCGACGCGGTCGCAGCAATTGGTGGCAGCGTATGAGAAGTTTAAGGCGCCGATTTTGTCGGCAATAAAAACTGATAACCCAGAAGATACTAAAAAGTATGCCTTTGTGGATGGTGATGAGGTGGAACCGGGAGTGATTAAGGTGCGCAACATCGTGGAGAAGCCAGGACCTGGACACAAGTTATTTAATTTGGGGATTGTGTCGGGATATGTATTTACGGCGGATTTTGTGGATCATATGAAGCAGGTGGAGCCTAAGCAGGGTGAGGAGTTGGTATATGTAGATGGGCTGCGGACTATGATTGAGGCGGGGCATGAGGTGTATGCAGTGGAGATTAAGGGTGGGCGATACTATGACTGTGGCAATAAGCTGGAGTATCTGAAGGCGAATATTGAGATTGCGCTGAGTCATCCGGGGTATGAGAAGGAGTTGAAGGAATACTTGAAGACGCTAAAAGCGTAAAGCGCAAAACGCAGAGTGCAAAGCCAAAGCTTAAAGCCACAGCTAAGAGCCTAAAAACTGAAATGTAAAATACGAAATACGAAATAAATCAAAAAAAGGAAAATCAAAGCACTTTCTCATTTCTCACTTCTATTTTCGAAACTGTCTCGTATTTCGTATTTCTCATTTCTAAATTTGAGCTATAAGCTTTGGCTTTGCACTCTCCTGTATACTATTCCCATGCAAGAAAAGAAACTACGGTTTTTGTTGGCGGGGATTCAGCCTCGGAATGTGTCGGATGAACAAGCGTTTGGGCTTTGGCGGGAGCTGTGGTTGTTGGTCGAGTCTCTGGGTGGCGAGGTGGTAGATACGGTCATCCAGCGGCGGGAAGTTCATGATAAGGGGATGTATCTGGGTGCGGGTAAATTGACGGAGATAACGGGTCTCATAACGGGGCAGGATATTGATGTGGTGGTGCTGGGTGATGTGGTTAAGCCAGGACAGCTGTACGAAATGAAGGAGCAGCTGAGCAAGGCTAAATCGGAGCTCGAAGTTTGGGATAGGGTGGATTTGATTTTGCACATTTTCTCTCAACATGCTCATACAGCAGAAGCGCGGTTGCAGATTGAGTTGGCGTTTATGCGACATATGGGGCCGCGGATTTATGGGATGGGGACGGAGATGTCGCGGCAGGGTGGTGGAATTGGCGGACGCGGCATCGGTGAAACAAATACGGAGCGGATGAAGCGACACTGGGCGGCGCAAATGAAGAAGACTGAGGAAAAGCTGACCAAGCTGGCGGAGGATAAGAAACGTCAATTGGATCGGCGACGGCGGATGGGGATGAAGACGGTGTCCTTGGTGGGTTATACCAATGCGGGCAAGACTAGTTTGTATAACCGGTTGGTGGGTAAGGGAAAGTTTGCTGACGATATGCTGTTTGCCACCTTGGATGCTTCGGCTGGTAAGATATTTTTGCCTGAGCGACAAGAAGAAGTGCTTGTTTCAGATACAATTGGGTTTATTCAAGGGCTGCCGCCCGAGTTGTTGCAGGCGTTTACATCAACTTTAATGGAGTCTGTTTATGCCGATGTGCTGATTCAGGTGGTAGATGTGTCGGATGAGGATTTTCGACATAAAATTGAGGTGGTAGAGGGCGTGCTGAAGGATTTGGAGTTGTGGGATCGACCGCGAATGATGGTGTTTAGCAAGGTTGATGCTGCAGAGAGGGTGGATGTGTCGAATTTGAAGGCGGAATTTGAAAGACTTTCTCCGGTGGTGGTGTCGAGTAAGACGGGGGAAGGGGTGGCGGAGCTGGTCGTGGCGATTGGGGAAAAGTTAGGGTTGGTTGAGGAATCGACGAGTTGACAAGTCGGCAAGTCGGCAAGTCGGCAAGTCGGGAGTAGGCAAGTAGGCAGGTTGGGAGTAGGTGTGCTGCCGGAGGCTGCAGGAGGAAGGGGTAAGGAGCGCGGAGTACGGGAGCGAATAAACGAATCGTCGCGTAGACGAGGTTCCAATATGCCCAATATCCCCAATACACCATTTTCCCCATGACCCCTAGGATCCCTAGGATACCTGGGTGAGTGGTAAGTTCCGACCCTGGCGGGGCGGACAAGAGTAGGTAGTGAGTAGTTATGCGAATAACGAATGGACGAATAATGAAGCATCGAACAATCGAATTAACGAACAAGCGCATAGGCTTTCGATTGCTTGGCTACGGTTAAGGTAATGGTGTAGGATAGAGGTTGAGTATGTTTGCTGCCCGGCGTTCCCTTTTTTCACAACGAGGATTTGCTACTAAACAGCTGCTGTTGGCAGTTGGTGGGTCTTTTTTGGTGGTGGTTTTGTTGGGGTTGGGAGCGTATTTTTGGATGGGAGCGTTGTTCCCCGGCGATGATGTTAAACCAGTAACGCTGACTTATTGGGGGCTATGGGAGTCGGAGGAGTTAATGCAGCCGTTTTTTGATTCGTATCATGAGCTGCACCCCAACGTGACGATTACGTATGAACAGCGGCCGATTGAGAATCATTTTGCTACGGTTAAGACCCGGATTCAGCCTGGCTCAACTAGCCCATCGCCGGATATTGTTCGTTTGCATGATAGCTGGGTGCCAGCCTTGCGCAAGTATTTGTCGCCGATACCGTCTAGTGTTATTAATCCTAGCCAGTATGAGTCTGTTTACTATTCGGTTAACCGTTATCAGCTTTATCACGACGGTAAGTACTATGCTATTCCGTTGGAGATAGATGGATTGGCGTTAGTGTACAACCAGGATTTGTTTAACAAGGCGGGCATTGCCACGCCCCCGGCTACGTGGGACGATTTACGCCGCGATGCGGCTAAGATTACGCAGCGGGATAAGTCTGGTACGTTGCAGGTGGCTGGCGTTGCTATGGGGACGACCAATAATATTGACCACTTCCCGGATATTATTGGCTTATTGATGGCTCAAAATGGGGTTAGTTTTGTAAATGCTAATGAGGATAAGGTGGCGTTTCATTTGTCCTCAGCTAGTGGGACCAATCCTGGGGCGGAAGCGTTGGCTTTTTACCGGATGTTCGCCACGTCGGAAAAGGACTGGGATGATAAGATGGTGCAGTCAACGGTGGCTTTTGCCGAAGGTCGGGTGGGGATGATTTTGATTCCGTCTTGGCGGCTGTTATCGCTGGTGAGTCAGAATCCGGATTTGCCAATTAAGGTGGCACCCGTGCCACATTTAACCACCGACCAGAAAACTGGCTATGCCAGCTATTGGGTAGAAGCGGTGCCGGAGTCAAGTGAGCACAAGGTGCAAGCTTGGAAATTTTTGCAATGGTTGACAGAGAAAGAGCAGCAGCTGGCTATGGTGACCGCTCAGCAAGAAACGCGACCGTTTGGAGAGCCATATAGCCGACGTGATTTGGCGACGGCGTTGACTGGCGATGAGTATTTGGATGCTTATACGCAGCAGGCTCCGGATTTGTTAGCCTCGTTTTTTGCCGGTAATACAGGAGCTAACGAGTACAACGATGCTATTAATGCCGCTTTGGCGACGGCGGTGAATAAGTCGGGGTCGTTGTCCTCGGCCACCTCGGCAATAAAGCAGCTGGCTGAGGATGTGACGGAGATTCGAGAGAAGACGAAGTAGAAGATGC
>CAZHWT010000051.1:2392-5895 GCA_964536215.1 uncultured Candidatus Saccharibacteria bacterium | reverse complement strand
GTGTTTGACACTCACTAGTTTACATGAGGTTGTTCCGCTTTAGTTTAATGTGCCCTACCTTCCCCATGTTTACATGATAAACTTCTACCCGTATAATCTGTCTTGCTAACTATTCACCACTCACCACTCACTACCCATCACCTTTATGGCTACACCAAAATTTAAAGAATATTTTCAAAAAGCGTTTGAGGAGAATAGGGAGCAGTTTCAGTTGTTTATGCTGACTTGTCAGGATTATATGAACGACCGGGCTAAATTTTCTGAAGAGTTTAACCGTCAGGGGATGCCAGTCAAGCGAATTTTGGATGAAACTGAGGCCCGACTATGTGGTCGAATGGAGCGGGGCAAGAATGCGGTCTATTCGGCTAATTTGTCGGAAAAGTACTGGGATGAAGTCAGAAAATATTTTCCGTGTATTGATGAGGTGGGAATGAAGGTGACTAGAGCTAAGCCGGTAGCTTAATACTGGGGTGCAAGACGGCAAGGGTGCGAGAGTGTAAGCCGTTTTGTTTTGCCTTGATGTGGGTGTAGCAAGGCCAGAATACTTTGGCAGCTTGTGCGAGTTTCTATTATTTCACTTGTTGGTTAATGGACTAAACAAGAATGCTCCTTGTTTTGATCCTATTCAGATTTTACTGAGATAAATGATGGCATGTACGTACACGTATATGTACATATGCTGACGTCGGCCTGGTTTGATTGTTGAGCAATCGATTGTTGTTGTAACAATACATATTATTTCATATTGACAGACAAGCATTAATAAGGTATGAAGGATGTATCCCGAGTGGTCGTGACCAGAGGCGCTGGTCTCTACTCTGGAGCGGGAGAGTTGCTATGAGTAGGCGCAAGCGGATGTTTGGGTCGAAGAAGTCCTGGCGCAAAGGAACGCCCGGAGTGTGGTACGAGATCAAGTTTCCGCCCCAGTCGACTTAGTGGAGGTGATCCACCCCTGTGTCTGCCTCTGTATAAAGGAGGGCGATGGCGGATTGGGTGCATTGTATACTATAGTATTTATATTAGGACAATGACGTCCTTGATTAAGTGTGACTAGGGAGTGAAAGGAGCGATGGTAGGGTTAGTCTGCGAGTGGGACTGACTTTACGGCAATCCCCGTTGTCATTGTTTTGGCAACGGGGATTTTTCTTATTTTTGCCCATAAGTTTGCATATAGTAAAAACTATTGACATTTATATAATAGTATGCTATAGTATTTATGTTGCTCGATAGAAGAGCGACATTCCTGGCAGCTGTCAGGAGTTTTGCACCTTTGCAATGGCGCGCAATGCGCCTAGATAGGAAGAAAAATGAGGAATCGGTCGAGTCCGGCTTTTGCCGGCATGAGTTCGTTTAGAATTTGAAATCATCGGCCGCGGCCTGAACCGGCTGCAAGCGTTTTAAAAATCAAGGAGGTGAATGTGGCAACACGTTCACGGGGTCCGCCTGTTGGCGGGTCGTTACTTGGTTGTAAGACACTTGGGCGACCCATGAGTCGCCCCTTAATTCGTTCAAGCGAATAGTCCTGCTGACGACATTGGGGACGTCGTTGAGCTCTTTGAGGGGTGTTGGCGGGAGAGTTTATGAGACCTACTTATACTTGGGTATTTTGTTGACTCCCCCCTCCCCATTCTTCATTTCCCCCTTCCTATCTTTGCCCTCCGTCATTCGTGACGGAGTTGAGCCCGTATTCGTTGAATACGGGCTCTTTTACTTGCCGCCTTGCTGTCTTGTCATCTTGCTACCTCTTCAAATAACGAAGCATTGAATAGACGAGTCGGGCCTCCAGTATACTTACTATCCCCAATCTACCTAATACACTACTTTCCCCATGACCCCCAGGATACCCAGCTTATAGAGTTACGCATTGCGAGGTACGAGTTACGTGCAAACGAGCAAACGAGCAAACTCTCTTCCATAAACCATAAACCATAAACTATAAACCGCGAACGACCCGATGGGGCGCGGTGTGGTTTATTCTGCTATACTATTTATATGAGTATTCCTGACGACCAATTTGTATACGATTTTACCTTTATGATGAACGAGGTGGTGGGTGAGCATGGGGCGACTGAGGCTGAGCTGGTCGAACTGCAGCCGCGGATGGTGGAGATTCAGGATAAGATTCTGGAGCAAAAGGATAATAACGAGTTGGGTTTTGCCCAACTGCCGTATGCAACTGAGACGCTTAAGCAGGTGCAGGATATGGCTAACCAGGTTCGGAGTGAATTTTCGGCTTTGGTAGTGTTGGGGATTGGCGGTTCGGACCTGGGTGCGCGTGCCGTGCATGGGGCCTTGAATCACACGTATTTTAATGAGCTATCTCTGCTAACTAAGATGCAGCGGCTGAATGAGTTGGACCAGAGGTCTGTTGATGAAGATCTGGACGATGATGCCGAGGATTACGAGGCGATTAAGGATAGCAAGGGAGTTGGCTTGGTTGAGCCAGGCCCGCGGATGTATTTTGCCGGAGACAATACTGATCCCAAAGCGTTGGCAGATTTGGTGGATATGCTGGATTTAGAAACGACGGCTATTAATGTTATTTCCAAGTCGGGCGACACTATTGAGACGATGTCGTCGTTTGTCTATTTGCGCCAAAGGCTGGCTGAGGCAGTGGGCGAGGAGAACGTGGCTGACCATATTATTGTCTCGACCGATGCTGAAAAAGGCAGTTTGCGGGCGATTGTAGATCGCGAAGGATATCGTAGTTTGGTAGTACCGGCTAATGTGGGTGGGCGGTTTTCGGTATTGTCGACGGTTGGATTATTCCCCCTGGCTTATGCCGGCATAAATATTGACGATTTGCTGGCCGGTGCTTACGAGATGGATGAGCGGTTGGGTTTAACTCCAGCAGAGAAGAATCCGGCCATGCTGTTTGCCGTGCTTCACTATTTGGGCAATACTAAACGGCGACAGAATATTTCGGTAATGATGCCGTATGCTAATGGGTTGCGGGGCATGGGGCAGTGGTATCGTCAATTGTGGGCTGAGAGCTTGGGCAAGGCTAAAGATGTGGCTGGTCAGACGGTCAATGTTGGGCAAACCCCAGTGGCGGCGGTGGGGGCGACTGATCAGCACTCTCAGGTTCAATTGTATATTGAGGGACCGTTTGATAAATTGATTACTTTAGTAACGGTGGCTGAGTCGGATAGAAATGTGCTGTTGGGAGACGAGTTAGCATCTACGCCGGAATTGTCATATTTGCAGGGCGTGGAGTTGAACGATGTGTTGTTGACGGAAGCTAAAAGTACGGCAATAGCCTTGGCTCATAATGGCCGGCCCAACGGTACGATTATTTTACCGAGATTGGATGAATACTACCTGGGACAACTGATTTATTTTTTGGAAATGGCTTGCGCCTATGCTGGTGAGCTATATGGCGTTAATGCGTATGATCAGCCTGGGGTAGAGTTGGGCAAGCAACTCATGTACGCTCAGTTGGGCAAAGATGGGTTTGGCGATACACTCAAGCCGTTTGAGCATTTGCTACAGCCGAAGAAGAC
>CAZHWT010000051.1:0-2292 GCA_964536215.1 uncultured Candidatus Saccharibacteria bacterium | reverse complement strand
ATGGGTTTGGCGATACACTCAAGCCGTTTGAGCATTTGCTACAGCCGAAGAAGACGTATACGGCGTAGCGCGACGCGGTACCGAATAGATGGGTAGTACCGATGTACAAGCTATGACGTCCAGTATATTAATAAGTGTAAACGTTAAAGAGTAAAGTGCAAAACCAAAGTGAATAACTTAAAGTCGGCTCTATGTTTTGCGTTGTGGCTTTGAGCTTGCCACTTTGCGCTCTCCGCTTTATGGTGCATTGTAAGCTTTTTAAACTCAGATAGTGTATCTAAGGTTGCTTAGATTTGGATAGTTATGTCTCACCCCCTTCTTTACTCTTTAACTTCAGACAAAGTCATGACAGCAGCCGGAGATTTGCTGGCTGATATAGCCGCGACGGGCGAACCGACGTTGTATTTATTGTCGGGCGGATCGGCGATTGCTAGCTATGGTTCGTTGATTAAGCGGCTACAGGCACATAAGGAGCAAAAGATTGCTTTTGGCTTGGTTGACGAAAGATTTGGCCCAGTTGGTCATGAACACAGTAATGCTGCAGCCATTGAGAGAGAGGTTAAGTTAAAGCACGTTTGTCGGCAGCAGGATTGGGAGTATGGAAATATATTGACTGGCAATAATGATTTGCTGGACACGGCGACGCGCTACCAGGCTTGGCTGTTATCGATGTTTGGACAATATACACACAGAGTGGCTGTGTTGGGGATTGGTTCGGATGGTCATACGGCAGGAATAATGCCGGCTCTGGAGGAAGAATTTAAAGAAACCTTTGATGACAGATATGTGGCTGGATATTCGTCTACTCATGCACACAAAGACAGAATTACGTTAACACCTCAGGCGCTGCTGATGTGTACTCACCTGGTAGTGGTGGCGGTTGGGGACGAGAAAAGATCTATTTTGCACAGAGTATTAAATGAGCAGCCTGAACCACCGCTTTATCAATTACCAGCTGTGTTGATACGGCATCATTTGCATGCCAGCGTCTTTACTGACAACAGATACGAGTAGGGTGGTATTCCCTATCATGTGTTACACAGTACGAATTATGAATTGCGTGCTGCGCTAGCTTATTCCCTGTCGGAGAATGTACATAGCGGCGATGAATACTGAGATGTAGATTGATTGCGTTGAGAGTAGACTTGAGAATCTTTGCGCCGATTATGAAATGGCTGGCCGTTTTGTGTGCTAGGCGGAAGTTAGACTGGTTGGGAGATTTGCCAGTACTTTCGGGCCACGAAAGCGCCAACTACGACTATGAGGATTGGGCCAACAGCTTGTTCGGGACCGGTGGAAGGAAGGTTTTCTTGATTTGTGGCCGGGGTAGGCGTAGTTGTGGCTTCCGGGGTTGGTGTTGGAGTTGGCGTAGGTGTTGGAGTTGGCTCAGCTTTTTCAAAAAACCGAATGCCGAATAGCGTAAAAGCGTGAGCTGGCTTTGGCGCAGCTGCGAGGCTAAAACTAAGAATTAGTAATGATAGTGATAAAACTCTAAGAAGTTTCATATAGCAAGTATATTTGAGTAGTTCATTGGGGGAGCAATGGAGAGAGGGTTATAGCATACATCGTAATGTTATTGGTGTCAAGAGAGGAGTGGATAAATACCTATTTAAATAGGCATTTATTGTGGACGGATAGTCATTGTAGATCCTGGCGGTATGTAGCTGCAGCTGCAAGGGGGAGAAGTGCGGGTTTTGAATAGCGACGCATTGCCTGTCCGCCTGTGGCGGAAATAAACGAACAAACTAATAGCCACGTAACTCCTGTCCGCCTCTGGCGGAAATAACCAATAACAACGTCGATGAGTTGGCACGTTGGCAAGTCGGGAGTAGGCAAGTAGGCTAGGTAAGTGGCAAGGAAGAAGAGTCCAAATGCCAAATAAAGGTTCAAGACGCAAGAAGTAAATAATACCACTAGTGCTAAAATCACGTTAATCGTTAATCGTTAATCGTTAATCGTTAATCGTTAATCGCTAATCGCAAAGTTTCTTACGAACAAGCAAATGTACGTACATATGTACGTACACGTATAGGTACATCTGGTATAGGGATTCTCGATCGAGTCGAGAATGACAAGAAGGGGAAGATAGAAGTATGAAGTGCAGGTTACGGGAACGAATAACGAATAGACGAATAACGAACAAACGAAAAGCTAAGTAACTCCTGTCCGCCTCTGGCGGAAAGTAACTAATAACTAATAACTTCGTCGACGAGTAGGCAAGTTAAATGCCAAGGGGTAAGAGTCCAAATGCCAAATAAAGGTTCAAGACGCAAGAAATAAACACCACTAGTA
>CAZHWT010000050.1:0-5897 GCA_964536215.1 uncultured Candidatus Saccharibacteria bacterium | reverse complement strand
AATGCCAAGGAGCAAGAGTCCAAATGCCAAATAAAGGTTCAAGGTGCAAAAAATAAAGCATCGCCACTAGTGCTAAAATCACGTTAATCGTTAATCGTTAATCGTTAATCGTTAATCGTTAATCGTTAATCGTTAATCGTAGATTGTAAAGTTTCTTCCGAACAAGCGAGTGTACGTACATATGTACGTACACATGTACGTACACGTATAGGTACATCTGGCATAGGGATTCTCGATTCACCCCGATTTAATCAGGGTCGGGTCGAGAATGACAGGAAGGAAGGAGAGGTGCGAACTATGGGAACAATAGCGGACAAACCAATGGCCAAGTAACTCCTGTCCGCCTCTGGCGGAAAGTAACTAATAACCAATAACTTCGTCGACGAGTACACGCATAGGTGCATCTGGCGTACGGATTCTCGATCGGGTCGAGAATGACAGGAAAGGGAAGGTAGAAGTATGAAGTGCGGGTTACGGGAACGAATAACGAATAGACGAATAACGAACAAACTAATAGCCAAGTAACCAATAACAACGTCGACGAGTAGGCGAGTCAGCGATCTTTGCTAACTCGCCGTCTTGACTCGCCTACTCCCTATTGCTTAGCTTGGCTGAGCTTACCAGTTTTTACGAATACGGCTCATGTTAAAGTCCATGTCGCCGCCGACTTTCTTACGCGGATTAAAGATATTGTGCGGGTCAAATATCTGCTTGGTTTTGACGAAGAGCTTGTAGACTTGCTTGCCGTACATCTGCTCCAGATATGGTGTGCGGACTAGGCCGTCGTTATGCTCTCCAGTGGTGGAGCCTTTGTATTCTAGGACGAGGTCGTAGACTTCTTGACCCAGCTTTGGAATGATGCGTCGTTGGCTGGCTTTGGAGATATCCATAAGTGGAATAACGTGGAAGTTGCCTTCGCCGACATGGCCGGCGACGGTGTAAATGAGGGATGGATACTTTTTGATCAACTTGTTAAACCGAGGCAAGAATTCTGGCAAGCGGGCTGGTGGGACCACAAAGTCGTCAATAAATGGTGCAGTGTGCTTGTCGCGGATCTTCTCGCGAAGTAGGCTAAAGCTTTCGCGGCGGATGAGCCAGTACTTCTTTTCCTCTTCATCCATAGCGATGCTTGTTTTAGCTTCAGTGAGAGGCTTGAGCATGTCGACAAGTTGATGGCACTTGGCCACTAGGGCGTCGTGATCGTCGCCGCTAAAGTCGACTTGGAGAACTAGTTTGGGTAGCCCACTGTGAGCCACCATCCACATTTCGGGCAGGAACTTGAGGCCGATGGTGAGAAAGTTTTTAGCCCCGAGTTTTTTGGCAAATTCCGGAAAATATTTGAGAGCCAGTTTGAGGGTGTTGTCGTCGTAAGATTCAAAGCTTTCCGGTTTGAGAGGCAGAACCATGTTAATGATCTTGCCGAGGTTTTTAATGTCTTTAAGGAAGATGACGACCATTTCGTGGTGAGAGTCGGTCTTGACCAGCTCTAGATCGGCGTTGCTCATGAGGCCAAGAGTGCCTTGGGCGCCGACAAACAGCTTGGTTAAGTCGAAAATGCCAGTTTCACGGTCATAGACATTCCAGAGGTAATAGCCGGCTGAGTTTTTGCTAACTTGAGGTTTGGCAGCCTTGATGAGGTCGTAGTTGTGGTTAATGAGGTCAAACATGTCCCGATAGACCTGGCCCTCAAAGGTTTTGAGCTTCATTTTATCTTTGAGCTGCTTGTCATTGAGGGGTTCTAGGTCGACGGAGCTGCCATCGCTAAGGGTGACGCGCATTTTTTTGACATAGTTTTCGGTTTTGCCATAGCGTAAACCTTTTTCGCCGCCAGAGTTGTTGTTGACAATACCGCCAATGGCGCAGAGCTCGCGGGAGGCTGGGTAGGATGGGAAGATCTGGTTGGTTTTGAGGGTGATTTTTTCAAAGTCTCGATAGAACATACCAGGTTCGGCGCCCATAGCCACATTGCCTTTAATTTTGGGCGGATTAATAAAGTAGCGCTCAAATGCAACCAAGATTGATTCGTTAATGGATCCACCGCCCATATCGGTGCCGGCAGCTCGAGCGGTTAATGAAAGTTCAGGATATTCTTTTTTGTGAGCATTAACAAAATTGACCAAAAAGCGAATGTCGGTTTCGTCTTTAGGGTATACGACTACTTGCGGACGCAGCTCGTAAATGCTGGCGTCGTGGCTGTACTTGGTGAGGGTTTCGTCGGAAGTATCGACGTCGCCCTTAAAACCGGATTTGAGTTCGTCTAGAAGTTCTTGGGTCATTGAAAATAATCCTTTCGGGATTAGTTATTGGTTATTGGTTACTTTGTTACTTAGGTCTATGACAGGTAGCTTTGCTAGCTTAAAGCTTAAAGTGCGAAACCAAAGTTTAAAGTTTGTAGCTGAAGGAGTCTTGCACTTTGCGTTTTGGCTTTGAGCTTTGCAGTTTACGTTTTGCGCTTCCGTTCAATCACTTTCTTTACCGCCTTGACTATGTCTGGGGTGTCCATGTGGTATTTGGCGCGGATTTGGTCGGGGGTGCCGGATTCGGCAAAGGTATTTTGCAGGCCAATAAATTCCATGGGCATGGGGTTGTGCAAGGCGAGAGCTTCGGCAATGGTGCCGCCCAGGCCGCCCATGACTTGGTGATCCTCGACCGTAACGACGGCTTGGGATTGCTTGGTGATATCGAGGACAGATTTAACGTCTAAGGGTTTAACGGTGGCGACATTGGCGACGTTAACTTCGATACCGTGGTCTTGGAGTTGCTTGGCGGCAACTAGAGCATAGAACAGCATGTAGCCGGTGGCAAAGATGGTGGCTTGAGGAGCTTCGGCAAGCCAATATTCGTTGATTTTTCCAGGGACAAATGGTGTCTTGTCGGTGGTGATGACCGGCGTCTTGTCGCGAGTAAAACGGATATAGACGGGCATATCGGTCGCAGCGGAGGCGATGGTGGCTTTGGCTGATTCAATTGAGTCGCACGGGGACAGCACATTAATATCGGGCAAGCAACGCATGATGGCAATATCTTCGGTAGCCTGGTGGGTGGCGCCATCCGGACCAGTAACAATGCCAGCGTGGTGACCGGCAATTTTGACGTTAGCGCGGTTGTAAACAGCGGTGGTGCGGATGGTTTCCCAGTTTTTACCGGGATTAAAGGTAGCGTAAGAGGCGATAAAGACGCACTTGCCGGTAACGCCAAGTCCGGCAGCTACAGCGGCCATGTTTTGTTCGGCTACACCAATTTCGACAAAGCGGTCGGGGAACTGTTTGGCGAAGGCTTCGCAGCGGGTAGATTCGGTTAAGTCGGCGGATAGGACGACGACGTTGGGATTGCGCTTACCTAGCTCCACCAAAGCTTCGCCAAAGCCATTTCTGGTTGGGACTTGCTCGACGTCTTTGTCAAAGATATGAGGATTGAGGTGGAGTTTGGGGTTTAGCATGATAATTCAAAAATCAAAGGTTAAAAGTCAAAATTACAAGTCAAAAGTAGTAAAGTGTTGCCATAGTCATTCTGAGTGGAGCGAAGAATCTTCCCACTTGGATAATTGCTGGAGGTGGAAGATCCTTCACTTTGTTCAGGAAGACAGGAGAGATAAATTTTGACTTTTGCATTTTGCATTTTGACTTTCTATTACTCGTGTTCGCTTTTGATTTTGCCTTGTAGGGTTCGCAGGTCTTTGAGAGCGGTTTTGGCCTGCTCGCCTTTGGGCGGGGAGCCGGGGACGTTAGCAATATCGGGTGGGTTGCCGTGCCAGCGGTAATCGCCTTCCATAAACTCGACGCCTTTGCCGGGGATTGTATGAGCAATGATAACGGTGGGCTTGTCGGCTACGGCGTGAGCCTGGTTGACGGCGTCGACAATGGCGCGAATGTTGTGACCGTCAATTTCTAGAACGTGCCAGTTAAAGCTGCGATATTTGTCGGCAAATGGTTCCAGTGGCAAGATATCTTCGGTTTCACCGTCGATTTGAATATAGTTGCGGTCGATAATTTGAATAAGGCGGTGCAGGCCAAGTTTGCCAGCCAGAAGCGCCGCTTCCCAGGTGTTTCCCTCTTGATGCTCGCCATCGGAGGTGAGGCAGTAGGTGTAGTATTTTTTATTGTCCATTTGGCCGGCTAGGGCAATGCCAATGGCTTGAGATAAACCTTCACCTAAGGGCCCAGAAGTGGTTTCGGTGCCGGGCAGGGCGGTGCGGTGAGGATGGCCTTGAAGGCGAGAGTTAATTTTGCGCAGTGTTTTTAATTCTTCGATGGGGAAATAGCCAGCTTGAGCCATAGAGACATAGCGAATGGGACAGATGTGGCCATTGGACAGAATGAGACGGTCGCGGTCGGACCAGTCGGGGCGCTTAGGGTTATGATTGAGGATATGAAAATACAAGGTGGTAAAAATATCGGCCATGCCTAAGGGGCCAGCAGAGTGGCCCGATCCGGCTTCGACTAGCGTTTTAATAAGGAGCTGGCGGGCCTGGTTGGCTTTGAGTTCTAGGGCTTGGATTTGTTCGTCGTGCAGTTCGGTAATCATGGTCGATAAATAATAATCAGGTCGGCAACATTGGAGTCGAGCTTACCGGTATCAATACCATCGCCAGTGGCTTCCCAGAAGGCGAAGCTGTTGTCTTGAGTGAGGTAATCTTGCGGGTCAATATTTTTGGCGGCGGCTTTGTTGAGGGTTTCTGCGTCGCCAATGGCACCGGCGTAGCCGTAAAAGTCCCAGCCATCAGAGTCGAATGAGCAAATAATGACACCTTCGGGCAGGTCTCTGAGGGCGGCCAAGGTGAGGGCTTGGTTGCGGCCACCACGACCGCCTTTGTGGGTAATGTGAATAGTTGATTCGCCGCCGACCAATAGCATTTGGCCGGGTTTGGTGGCCTGGAGGAGCTGACGGCCAAGGGAGCGAGCGTCGCCTTCAATTTTTTCGGAATAGATGACGGCATCTGCGCCATTGGATTTGGCCTGACGTTGCATGGCTTCGAGTGCCCGACGGTTGCTGACGACTAGAATGTTGGCCACTTTGGCAAAGTATTTGGCGTCGTGGGGTGTTTCGGAAAAGTCGCTATCAGATAGGTCTAGCTTTTCGTCCAGCTGGTATTTAGCGATGACCTTTTTGACATCGGTCATGGTAGTGGCGTTGAGAACAGTGGGGCCTGAGGCAATAGTCGATAAGTCGTTGCCGGGGACGTCTGAGAAAAGTAGGCAGGCAATTGTGGCTGGGAACAAGTGCTGAGCAAACTTGCCGCCTTTGACGGCTGAGAGATGCTTGCGAACAATATTCATTTCGCCGATGGTGGCGCCAGATTTGACCAGAGTGTCGTTGACATGAGCAATGCCCTCGAGGCTGAGGTGTTGCGGGTATTCAAATAAGGCTGAGCCGCCACCGCAGATAGCAACTAGAACCAGGTCTCGCTCGGTCAGATTGTTGAGTTCGTCTAAGACGGTGCGGGTAAAGTCGAGGTTGACCTGGGTGGGGACAGGATGGTTGCCTTTGGTATAAGCAACTTTTTTAAAGACCGGCGGTTCGACGACGTCAATATCCCAGCCGGCGGTAAGTTTGTCGCCGAGAGTTTCTTCTATTAAATGGCTGACGTCGGCTGAGCCTTTGCCAAAGCCGACCAGGAAAATGCGATCGAATTGGGTTAAGTCGTATTGATTGTCTTTGATGGTAAGAATGTTGTCTTCGAGCGAAACTTGCTCAAGGATGGCTGGTTTAAATTGAATGGCTTCTAAGCCGGTTTCAACCAGGTCGAGGACCAGCTTGCGCTGTGGTGTGGTGGACAGGGAATCAAAGTTCTTGATAAACACACAACCATGGTAGCAGAAGTGGGCATAAGCTACAAGCGGTTGCTTGTCCGACTGTGGCGGAAGTCGACAAGTTGATAAGTCGACGAGTAGGCAAGT
>CAZHWT010000049.1:1439-6782 GCA_964536215.1 uncultured Candidatus Saccharibacteria bacterium | reverse complement strand
ACATAACACCACTTGGCTAAAATTCTCTTAATCGTTAATCGTTAATCGTTAATCGCTAATCGCTCGCTGCAAATCGTTCATCGTAAATCGTAAATCGTAAAGTTTCTTCCGAACAAGCTAATGTACGTACATATGTACGTACACATGTACGTACACGTATAGGTATATTTGGCATAAGGATTCTCGATCGGGTCGAGAATGACAGGAAAGGGGCAGGTAGAAGTACGAAGTGCGGGTTACGGGAACGAATAACGAATAGACGAATAACGAACAAACGAAAAGCCAAGTAGCTCTTGTCCGCCTCTGGCGGAAAGTAGCTAATAACAGTAGGCAAGTTGGGAGTAGGCAAGTAGGCAAGTTAAATGCCAAGGGGTAAGAGTCCAAATGACAAATAAAGGTTCAAGACGCAAGAAAATAGATGGCACCACTAGTGCCAAAATCACGTTAATCGTTAATCGTTAATCGTTAATCGCAAACCGCAAACCGCAAACCGTAAACCCCGATTTAATCGGGGTCGGGTCGAGAATGACAAGAGGGAGAGGTAGAAGTATGAAGTGCAGGTTGCGGGAACGAATAACGAACAAACCAATAGCCAAGTAACTAAGTAACTAAGTAACTAATATCCAATAACATTGTCGATAAGTAGACGTATCGGTACATCTGACATAGGGATTCTCGATTCACCCCGAATGAGTGAATAGACGAATCGCGAATCAGCTCATTTTCGGGTAGACGTATGGCCGTGTGGGCGTGTACACTGGAGTAGGCAAGCATAGTTGTTTTTGTCTGGAATTGCTTGCATTAACTATATGATGCGGTTGCGTTTTATGATTAGGAATAAGTGGCTTTGGCTAGCTGTAGTGGTGGTGCTGTTGTTGGCGGCGGGGGTGTTGGCGTATTGGCCGGTGACGCAGCCGAGTGATGCTGAGGTTGTAGTTCAGCCGGGTACGCAGAAGGTGGAGGCGGGGCAAGAATTGACCGAGCGAGTGGCGGTGCGATCAGATTTGCCGGCTAATGCAGTAGATATTACGCTTAGTTATCCTCCGGATATCTTGGAGGTGGTGAGTACGTCGAATGCCAAGGGGAGGTTTGATATGCAGATTTTCCCGATTGCGGTTAATAAGGATAACGGCACGGTTCGTTTTCTGCAGGCAACAGTGGCGCCGTTTAGTGGTCCGGCGGATAAGGGGTATGTCGGAGAGATAGTCTTTAAGGCCAAGAAAGACGGCGAGGTAGAGGTAAAAGTGTCGCAGGCTAAGGTGGTGGCAAATAGCGCTGAGGGAACTGATCTGACAGCTAAGAAGGCGGATAAAAAGTTGTGGGAGACTATTCTTAGAAAATAGAAGTTACGAATGGATAGCATCCGAATTACGAATGGCAATACGAATGCTACGAATATACCAATATCCGAATTGGGTAACAGCCGAATTACGAATGTATATGCGAATCTACGAAAAACGAATGTACGAATAACTCACTGGTGTCATTCTGGAGCGGAGCAGTTAATTGCTGCAGCAATTATACGAAGTATAGAACCTCTCATAAGTAGACGAATAAATGGAATTAGATGACCGCAGTTTTTTGAATACATGTACTCTATGAAAAAAGTCATACCATATTTATTATTGCTAGCTGTTTTGCTGGGGCCGCTGTGGTTGGGGTTGCCAATAACGCGGGCTGCGGGGGCGACGGTGGTGTTTGGACCGAGCAATTTATCTATGACGCCTGGTGGTCAGACATCGATGACGATTATGATTAGCAGCGATGTGCCAGTGAGTTCTTTGGATATTACGGTAGCATTTCCGGCCAGTCTGGTGAGTGTGGTGAAGGCTGATACATCGGGGTCGGATTACCCCGTAGTGTTGTTTCAGCCTAAGGTTGATAACGGAGCTGGAACGGTTCATTTTGTGCAGACTGCTTTGTCCGGTGTGCCTAATGGTAAGGTAGGTACAATTACTTTCCAGGCGAAGGGGACGGGCGATGGCTCGCTAGTGGTTAAGAGCGCCAAAGTGGTGAGTGCTGACGGCAAGGGGACCAATGTCTATAGTGGGGCGAGTGGTGGCAGTATTCACGTACAGAATGCGCCTCAGTCTACGCCCCAATCGACGCCGCCGCCTAGCCAGACGTTCCGACCAGTCGCCACGACTGCGCCAACCATCTCATCCTCAACGCATCCCGATCAAGATACATGGTATGCGTCGCGTGATGTAGATGTTAGCTGGAGTGGTGGAGCTGATGGGTATAATGTGGTTTTTGATCAATCTAGCGCTACTCAATTGACCGAAAAAGTCACCCAGACTAGTACTAAGGCGCACACCACGTTGGCCGATAATGGGGTGTGGTTTGTTCACGTGCGAGCTAAGGGGAGCAGTGGTTGGAGTGCGACTAGTCATTTTAGGTTACAAGTGGATACGATGGTACCAGTAGAATTTACACCTTTGGTGTCTCCAGAGGGTAAGGTAGATGTATTGCCGCAGATTTCCTTTAAGACGACCGATGCGACGTCGGGGATTGATCGCTATGAGATAAAGGTGGGTGATGCTGACTGGGTGTCGGCAACGAGCCCGTATCAAGTGCCAAAAATTAACGCTGGCAGCTATGCGGTTAAAGTTAAGGCGTATGACAAAGCGGGCAATACGACGATTGGTGAAACTCAGTTTACTTTGGTCGGGCCCGATGCGCCGGTGATTACTAAGCCGTCTAATAAATCGCTGTTTATGCTGGGCGAGACAGTGCAGGTGGAGGGTAAAGCTCAGCCAAAAGTGTCCGTGGATTTGTTTTTGAATGGTAAAAAGTTAGAGACGGTGTTGGCGGATGAGAATGGTTTTTTTAAGGCCAAGAGTAGTTTGATGCTGTTTGCTGGAGCATATAAGTTGATGGCTCAGGCGATTAGCCCAAGCGGTTTGTCTAGTCAGCCGTCGGCCGCTATTACGCTGACTATTGACGCGAAAGCGGTGAAGATTTTTGGAGCAGTTTGGCCTGGATGGCTAATTTATACGTTGGCAATAATTGTGGTGGGTGTGTCGGTGTTATTGGCGGGATTGGGCATCTACCGAGTTTGGCGATTGGGTAAGAGTTGGGTTCGAAGGGTAGGGTGGATGAAACAGTCGCTTAGAGAAGATTTGGCCGAATTGAGTGAAGCTGTGGATGAAGCGGTGGATAGTGCTATGGCGGATGATCCGACCAAGGCTCAGGAGCTTAAGGAGGAGTTGAATAAGGCAGTAGATGAAGTAGAAGCGGGTCTAGATGAGGTGGAGGCGACTATGTTGGAGCCGGAGCCATGGGTACCAGCGTTGCCGATTTTGCATGGTAGAGAGAGGTTTGGTGCAGGGTTGCCTCAGAAGGTGGAGCCGTCAAATGGTGAGGAGACCGATGTTAAGGCCGCTTCTTCACAGTTAAATAGTCAACCAGTCGACGCGTCGACAAGTTCTGATCACGGTTCTCGTCCTAATCCGCCTATTCCATCTGATGCTAGGGTGGTGTTTGGAGCGGCTGAGGAAGCAGGTAGCAAGGGCTCACGTAGCCAAGAAGCTAAAGATGCAGAACAGGCAGAAGTGAGCAAAGAGCAAGTCGTGGCGACTCCGGCGAAGCCTGAAAGCATGCCACCTGCGTCGACCACTATGAACGTATCCGATACATCGAATTCGCCGGATGCACAGGATACACCTAATGTGCCACCAACTGATACTGCTGTGGCTGATCCACAGCCAGAACCTCAAGTGGCGCCATCCGCACCAGCAGCTAAAGCTACAGATGATGAGCCAGAGATTACGGTTGATTTGTTTGCGCCAAAAATTGAGGAACATAAGTAAAGGAGTTTGTTTATGCAGGTTGGTTTAATTGGTTTGGGTAGAATGGGAGCTGGCATGGCTCGGCGGTGGCATGAGGCGGGGTATGAAGTGGTAGCGTTTAACCGGACGGCGGCTAAGGCGCTGCAGTTGCAAGATGAGGGGGTGGTGACGGCAGCGGATAGTGTGGCGGAATTAGTGCAGAAACTGTCTGGTCCTAGGGTTGTGTATGTAATGTTGCCAGCTGGAGACGTAACCGAAGCCATGTTATTGGGTAAGGGTGGGCTGGTCACGTTGCTATCTGATGGCGACGTGCTGGTGGATGGCGGAAATAGTAATTATTTGGATAGTGTGCGCCGGTCAAAGGTTTTACTAGAAAAAGGCATTCAACTGGTTGACCAGGGTACGTCAGGTGGTATTTTGGGGGCCGACCAAGGCTATTGCGTTATGTTAGGTGGAGCCAATGAGGCAGTTGCTTTGGTTGAGCCATTGGCCAAAGCTATCGCCATGGATGGCGGGTATATTCACGCTGGGCCAGGAGGAGCTGGGCACTACGTCAAGATGGTGCACAACGGTATGGAATATGGCATGATGCAAGCATTGGCGGAAGGGTTTAATTTGATGTCGCAAGGGCCGTATGATATTGATTTGGCAGGATTGTCCAAGGTTTGGCAGAATGGTAGTATTTTGCAGTCATTGCTATTGAGTGTCCTGACGGATGAAATTAATGCCCAGCCTGATTTGCAACATGTGTCTGACCAGGTTTCGGATAGTGGTGAGGGGCGGTGGACAATTGAAGAAGCGCTGCGTACGTCGGTGCCGTTACCGGTTATCACTGCTGCTCTATTTGCCCGTTACAACAGCCGCAACCGAGCCGAATTTGCCAATAGAGTTTTATCGGCGATGAGGTTAGGGTTTGGCGGACACAAATCCTGATGGGAGTCAGGATTTAGAATTCTGAATTTTGAATCCTGAATTATGGCTTTGCGAATTGTTAAAATATGGATCTTGTAGCTTATTAAGATTTTTGATTAAGCCGTGAATTAACTTGCTTACGACTACGCTCTTCTGTGCAATATTTTTAAACTCTTCTGGGGATATGTACCCTAGATCTTTAGCAATGACAAGTTGGTTTTGAGCCTCGGTTAATGAAGCTAGTGCAATATGGTAATAAGAGGCTTTGCTTTTGTTGGATGCTGTTGAGAAACCTTCGGCGATATTGCTTGTCACTGAAATAATAGCTCTGAGCAGTTGATTTGATAGAATAGATTTCTCTTTGGATGGAAACTGGTTTACCGCTTTGTATACCATTAGGACAAGTTCGTGTCCAGCTTGCCAGGCATACAGATCGGTGAAAGATTTTATTTTTTGCTCTCTTGGAGTTGAATCCATCTTTTTACTATACAACTCTGTGTCAAGAGTTATTCATAATTCCGGATTCAGGATTCATAATTCTCAGTATAGTCTAGGCGCCCAAGCGCATAGACCAGACTTGCTGTGCGAGGCTGCCTAGGGCGAAGAGGAGCATGAGGAAGAGGACTAGCCAGCCGATAAC
>CAZHWT010000049.1:0-1339 GCA_964536215.1 uncultured Candidatus Saccharibacteria bacterium | reverse complement strand
CGAGGCTGCCTAGGGCGAAGAGGAGCATGAGGAAGAGGACTAGCCAGCCGATAACTGGGACGAGCATGAGAACGGTAGTGGCTAGGACGCCGATGATAACGGCTCGCCAATCCAAATGATATGACTCTTTAGTTCGGCTAAACCACCAGTCAAGTAGCCACCAGCCGAGTAGGAGTTGGGCTAGGAAGTATCCAGTCACCATGCATAGGACGTAGAAGATAAAGCTGGTAATGCCGAGCCATGCCGAGAGTAGGGTGAGGACGATTGCTAGGATAGGAAAGAGGAACATTGAGCCTAGTCCCCAAGCGAGTGTGGGTAGAGGGCGTTGCTTTAGGTGTAGAACGGCCTGGTTGGAAATCCGGTACAGCAGGTAGAGGAGCACAAAGCCAAAAATAAGACTGGCGATAATGTTGTAGAAAAATCCAAAAGTGGTTAGTGAAGCGAAGGCGGCGGTATTGTTGCGGGAAGCTGTTTTTTGATAATCAGTCTGACCTTTAACGGTGGCTCCGGTTGCCATATCGGCTTCTTGAGGAGCCTGATAGTGAAGACTTCCGTTGATTATAGCTTTAGATCCCAAGGTTAGCTTGCTGACGTGAGAATCCTGGACGCTGCCAACTGTGCTGTTTAGGTGGACTTGCCCACCATTAATGATAACTTTACCGTTTACGGGCGAATCAATAGTAATGGTGCCGCCATTAACAATGAGATCGCCGTCGATGATGGCTGTGGAAGTGAGAGTGATTTCGCCACCAAAGACAACCACGTCCCGACTGATGTGACCATTAATAATAATGGTGCCACCAGCTGCTCTGAGGCTGTGGCCGACGTTTCCATCGATAGTAACTGTGCCGCCGGCAGCAATGAGGCTATTTTCAACATCACCGTTGATGTTGACGGTGTTACCAGCGACGACTAGGTCGTGCGTGACTGGTGCATTAATAGAGATGGTATTGCCGGCAATGTAGGCGTCGGTAAGGCTATCGCTGGGTGAAAAAGTAACTGTTTGGCCGCTATGAAACTCAGCTGCGGTAGTAATAGCTGGAGCCATGAGCGCCAGGCTGAAAATGCTAATGGAGGCGAGGAGAGTTGAGAGTAGCTTCATAAAAATAATTTACTTATATTGGTCTTATGTTACGTTTACTGAGTTAGAATTGTCAACAGGCGAGCTGCAGTGCAATTGCGCTGCAGCAGAGTTTAGAATAACGAGGTTTGAGTTTCGAAGTGTATAGATGTTAGGAAAAGACCGCAACCTAAAACCTATACCCTATACCCAGAACCTACCTTCCGGCACTGTCAACTAAAGCGGAACAACACATCCTTTCAAATAGCGTTGTGGACT
>CAZHWT010000048.1:0-6857 GCA_964536215.1 uncultured Candidatus Saccharibacteria bacterium | reverse complement strand
CGCTAATCGCTAATCGCTAATCGCTAATCGCTAATCGCTAATCGTAAATCGTAAATCGTAAAATGCTTTTGAACCAACTAGCTAAGTGGCTCCTGTCCGCCTGTGGCGGAAAGTAATCAATAACAATGTTGACGAGTAGGCAAGTAAGGTATGTAAAGGCCAAGGAACAAGAGTCCAAATGCCAAGACGGGGCGTAAGATCTATATGTCACGTCTTGTAACGTAGCGTGGATTGTTGGGCGTTTGGGTCGGGGTTTGACCTCTTGGTCTTTAGATGTTTTTTTGATGAGATTGCTCATCGAATGGGGCAAGTCGCTATTTGGTGGCTTAGCCATTGACGGCCGTCCTGAGCTATAAGATCGTCGGCGGCGGATGGGCCCCAACTACCAATGGAATAAAGATGGGGAGGAGTTGGGTTGGCCTGCCAGGCTTGCTCGATGGCGTCAATGTATTGCCATGATTGTTCGACTTCGTCGCTACGCAAGAATAGCGTTTGGTCGCCGGCTAGACAGTCTAGCAAGAGCCTTTCATAGGCATCTGGTTGGTCTTCGAACTCCTGACGATAGCAAAATTCCATGCGAACCGGTTGCAATTCCATCTTGAGGCCGGGTTTCTTGACTGACATGCGTAACGATATGCCTTCATTTGGCTGGATGCGCAGGGTGAGGACGTTAGAAACGACGGTGTGTTCGGCGTGGCCAAAAAGGTCGGCAGGTAGCTTTTTAAACTCAACGTTGACCTCGGTTACGCGCTCCTGAAGGCGCTTGCCGGTACGAAGGTAGAATGGGATATCTCGCCATTTATCGAGGTTGAGGTTGAGCTTGAAGGCAACGAAGGTTTCGGTGGTGGAATCGGGATTGACACGAGGCTCGTTTTTGTAGGAGATGAGGGGTTGGGGGCGAGGGGTAGTGTGGGTGCTTTCTTCCTCATCGTTCTTAGCAACATATTGTCCTTTAACAGTGTTAAATAAAATATCATCTGGAATAATAATGTTGGAAAGGACATTTGATTTGGCATTGCGGATATCATCGGCTTTGAGGCTGGCTGGTTCATCCATGGCGATGAGGCTAAGAATTTGCAGGAGATGGTTTTGAGCAACGTCCCGCAGAGCGCCGGCATTGTCGTAATATTCGCCTCGCTGCTCTACCCCGACTGTCTCGGCAACGGTGATTTGAATGTTGTCGATATAGTCTCGACACCAGGTTGGCTCAAATAAGCCGTTAGCAAAGCGGAAGGCGAGAATGTTTTGGACAGTTTCTTTGCCCAAATAGTGGTCAATGCGGTAAATCTGTGATTCGTCAAAGCGTTGACTGAGCAGTTGGTTGAGCTTGTGGGCCGTTGCTTGATTGGTGCCAAAAGGCTTTTCTAGAATGACCCGGCTCCAGCTGTTATGGTGCGAGCAGCCTTGGTGCAGACCAACTCTTTCTAGCTGTTGGACGGTGGTTTCGGTAAAGGCTGGATTAATAGCGAGGTAGAATAAACGATTAGCGCAATCTGAGTTACCGGCGTGGCTAAGGCGATCTATGGTTTGGGCTAGGCTATCGTAATCGTCGGGCTGGTGTAATTCTAATTGGTGATAGGTAATGTGCTGCGCAAATTTTTGCCAACTAGTTTGGTCTAGTCCGTGGCGGTAGTGCTGGGTAATGGCTGCCTTCATTTGATCGGTGAATTGTTGGTCAGTAAGAGGCCGCCGAGCTACCGCTAGGATAGTAAAGTCGGAAGGTAAATTATCCATTTTAGCTAAGTGGTAAAGGGCTGGAATAAGTTTTCGGGCGGTTAAATCACCAGTGGCGCCGAAAATAGTGATAATAGTGGGCTGCATAGGATTGGATAGTTGTGTATATAGTATACAAGCATTGATAAGGTACGTACATGCATTGGGATACGGATAGGAAGTAGGCTTGACGATATTCGGGAGTCGAGCATGCCGAATATCGAATAAACAAATTGACGAATCTGCCAGTAACTAAAAACCCGGCCGGAGCCGGGCTGTTAGTTATTCTTGGTCGGAACCAATGATGACGAGGAGGTCGGCGTTGTCGGGCTTTGATTCGCCACTGGGTAGGCTGCCAACAGTAGCATTTATAGCACTGGCTACGGTGCTGGCTGCTTCGCTGTTTTGGCCGGTGAGGTCAACGACAATAGTTTCGTCGTGGGTAGTTGTAGCGGCATTTTCAGTTGAAGTAATAGTGGCGGTTGCAAATTTGGCCTTGATTGTGTTGCTAACGGTATCGCCGAGGTTAGCGGTACTAGTTCCGTTGCGTACGGCAATCTTCACTTCCTGGCCAGCACCAATATTTACAGGGGCAACATTAATGATCTTGCCGGTAGAAGGGCGGTAGAGGAAGGCTTTCTTAGCTTTGGTGTAGATGAGGACTTTGTCGTTGTTCTCAGCATTAGCGAAGAACGGCTGGTCTTTTAGCTTGGACTTATCCAGGACTGTAGCCATGGTTGGTTCGCCGTTTTTAATATCGGCTTTGGGCAAGTCGATAATCTTACTCATTTCGTCGACTAATTGCTGCGTTTCTTGTTGAGCTGCTTTATCAGGGTTTTTTAGTTTGCTTTGGGCTGTCTGATATTGGCTATAAAAATAATAGGCTGTGCCGGCAGCGCCAATAAACAGGACGACGGCTAAAATGAGTAGAATTGTTTTAGAATTCATAAATGCTCCTTTAGGATGTACTTGGTTATAGTAATAGATTTGAAAGAAGGGCGCAAGAGCGGGCGGGGGGAGTATGGAGTATTGGGACGAGGAGACATGCAGCTTTGCTGTCGAGTTGACGAGTTTACACGTTGGCACGTTGGCACGTTTGCTCGTAGTGGTAGCTGAATCGAGTTGCGGGAGCGAATAACGAAGCATAGCCTGTCCGTCTTTGGCGGAAATAGACGAAGATACGAGTAGGCAAGTAGGCAAGTCGGGCGTAGGCGAGTTGGGCGTAGGCGAGTTAAATGCCAAGATACAAGAGTCCAAATGCCAAATAAAGGTAATCGTAAATCGTTCATCGTTCATCGCAAACCGCAAACCGAAAACCGCAAACTGATTCGAATAACTAGACCTCGAGCAAAGGAATGTACGTACATATGTACGTACACGTATAGGTACATCTGGCATTGGGATTCTCGATCGGGTCGAGAATGACGATAAGGTAGGGAGAGGAACGAATAACGAATAAACGAATAACGAATAAACCAATAACTAATAACCAACCCAATATCCCGACTAGGGTTGGGTTATTAGTTGGCTTGGGCGAAGGCGGTCCAGGAGAAGAAGAGTTTTTGGGGGGCTGGTTGGTCGAGTTTGATGGTAAAGCCGTCGGTGGTACGGTCGGTGATGAGGTAGCGGATGCCAGCGGCTAGTAGTTGAGCTTCTAGTTGCTGTTGGCAGTCTTGGATGGTAGCGCTGCCCGTGGCTTGGCATTGGCCAGATTGACCGAGTTGTTGGTATTGTTCTGCAGTAATCTGATTGGCGACTAAGTTGGCATTGGTAATTGGGGTGTCAGTGTATGGTTTGTCAAAGGTTATGTGAGCGGTGGTCTGACCGGGCTCGATACTGCTAATACCGGCTGTGTCTTTATTTAGGGCTAGTTGGCCAGCAATGCTAACGTCGCTATGGAAGATGGTCTTATCGAAGAATTCGGCAATGGCGCGGAAGATGGCTGGGCCTTTAAATTCGGCTGGGCCAGCAACTCTTAGGCCGCCAGCCATGCTGACGTCTCCGGCGACGGTTAGATTGCCAGTGACGGTTAAGCCGGCGGCGTTGGTGGATAACTGTTGTAAGGCTAAGTGGGCTGAGTCGGAAATGGTTTCCGCAGGACTTGTTAAGCCGAAAGAGGCCGGTCGAATATAGGCCATAACTTTACCAACCAAGGTACCGTCTGACAACTTAAAGCATTGCTGGGTGTCTGGTAATTCGTTGCTGTCCAAGTGCGGCCAGTTGATTTGGTCAATCGATGAGATTGCTTGGCAAGCGGCGGCATTTGGATTGAAAGACTGACTGGTCCAGCCCAGCATAGCCCTGTCGTTATCGGTGTGTTTAGCCGCTACGCCGGGATAGAGGCTGTCGGTGCCAAGGTAATCGCCTTGAGCTAGAGCGCCTTGCTGAGTGCTAACAATGACTGGTAATTGTCCGAGTAGGCCGACGTTAGTGTAGCTCGTATCTGTGTGGCGATCACCTTCAGTTGTGTTGAAGCCTTGAGTACCGTAGGCGGAGACGACGCCGAGTGGAATAGCTGTGCGGACAGATTTGGTGACTCGACCATTTTCTGTACCAATGACCATGCCGGGAACGAGCTGCTCGTCAGGGTAGGTTTTTTTGAAGTATTCAGAGTAGTCGCCAGTGCCGTCATTATTCATGTAGTAGTCGGCATCGTTAATGCGAACATAGAGTCGACCCTTACTGGCGATGTAGGCAAAGCCAAAATCGCCATTTTCAGTGCGAGTAGGGGCGGTGGTTTGGCCGTTGGCGTTGACGACCCGTAGGCCGCCATTGGCGGTTAATTTGCCAGTGACCGAGATATCGCTTTGGAAGAGGACGGCATTTACCTCGGTACGGGATAGGATGGCCGAAATCATAACTCGGTGAGTACCGTCACCAGACACGGCGGCAAAGGTATTGTTTCCAAAGGCGATATCGTACCAACTGTTAGCTTCGGAGGCGGTCACTGGCGCCCAGGTTTCACCGTCGATTGAGGTCATGACCCGGTGAGTACCACTGGAGGCTACGGCTACAAAAGTGCCATTACCAAAAGTGACAGATTGCCATGAGTTGGCCTCGGCGGCCGAGTGAGCCGTCCAATTTTCTCCATCGGGAGAGATCATAACTCGATTGGTGCCACTCGAAGCGACCGCTACAAACATATCATTGCCATAGGTGACGGAACTCCAGGCGCTGTCTGCTGCTTGGTCTTGGGGCACCCAAGTGGTGCCGTCTGTTGAGGTTATAACCCGATTGGTGCCAGTGGAGGATACCGCGACGAATTTACCGTTGCCATAGGTTATGCTGGTCCAGTTGTTTGAGGTTGGATCAGTCCGTGAGTTCCAACTGGTGCCGTTAGTGGAGGACATAATGCTAGGAGTGCCAAAGTCGGAGACGGCCGCATAAACACCGTTACCGTAGGCTACGTCGCTCCAGTTGCTGACTGCTGAAGCGCTATGGGAGGTCCAGCTGGTGCCATCGGCGGAGGTGGCTACTCGATTGGTGCCAAAGTCAGCCACGGCCACAAATTGCCCACCGCCATAGGTGACGTCCCGCCAGTTAGCGGCGCTAGTGATATTGTAAGGTGTCCAGCTGGTGCCGTTGGACGATACCATGACCTTATTGGTCCCGTCGCCGTTTAAAGCAACAAATTTACTGTTACCGTAGGTTATGGTATTCCAGCCAGCGTTTTCAGTAGCATCTTGAGTAGTCCAGCTGCCACCCCCAGATAGTTCGACGTTGGCGACGCAATTGCCCCAGGTTGGGTTGCCGGAGGCGTCGGCTTGTAGACATTGGTTGTATTCGCCCGTACCGGTTTGGCTGAGTAAGCCAGTACTGGTGGTGTACAAAACACCGCCAGCAGTCTGATAGTTGCCGAGCAGAATGGTGCCATCGGAAGCTAAACGCATGGTTTCGGTGGTGCTACCAGCGTAGAAGCGAATGTCCTGGCCTGAGCTAGTGCTTTCTAGGTTAATTCCGGCAGAGTTGGAGTCGGCTTTTAAGACTAGTCGATCCTGCCAGCGGCCAGTAGTATGATCGTCAGCAAAGGCGTAGAGTCCACCACCACTGCTACTGCTGAGAATGTCTAAACCAGCTGCAGCAGATGTATTGCCACTGTTGGCCGTATTGCGGACTCGAATCACGGTAGTGCTATTGTCATTAGACTGGACGTCTAATTGGCCAGTTGGGCTGCCTTCGCCAATGCCTAACCATTTATTGGTGTTGTCCCAATTTAGGTTGCTGCTGCCAGATAGGATTCCAGTGCCGGTGCTGAAGGCTAGTTGGCCGCTGGTAGCTGAGGAGGTGGCTAGAGTGCCGGAAGTGGAAGGCAGAGTGAATGAAGTTCCGTCGGTGCCGCCAAAGGTGAGCGTATTATTCACCGTTAGGGTTTTGCCGTCGGCGCCGGCGAAGGTTAATCCGCCCTCAAAGGCAACCGTTTTGCCGTCAGCAATTTTAATAGTCGTGCCCGTGGTTGGTGTGCCGCCGGAGGTATTGGTGACGGTGACGCCGTTAACTTTTTGGGCGTTAAAAGCATAGGGAACGCTGGCAAATTGAATGCGCGGTTTCATTTCACCATCAGAGTTGTATTCGACGCCCAAATAAATACTGTCGGAATTAAAGTCAACGCCGGACAGGTTGCGGTTAAGACTGTTAATAGAGACGGTAAAAAGTCCGTCTTTGACATAAATGCGGTTGGTAACCGTGTCGCTGGTTGACCAATTCTGGCGAGTGGCAGAAATGCCGATGGTATTGGCCCCGGTGTCGACAGAAGTAATCTTAACGGATTCTTTTTTAGTGGTATTCCAGAGGATCTGACCAACCTTTAGGCTACTTTCGTTAGTGTTGGATGAATACGTGAGTGATTCGCCGCCAGAGGAAGGGGCGGCAGACATGGTGGAGGAGAAAAGTGCCGCAGAGATCCAGCTTTCAGTAAAGAGGGTTGTGGCGCTAGAACTAGCTCCATTATAGATTTTAAAGACGAAGTCGTAGGTGCCATCGGTAACGTTGGTACCGTTATTATTGGCCACTTTGCCTTGGAAGTTGATGATTTCGTTAATACCAGCGGCCGAGGTGAGCGTCGGAGAAAATAGAAAATAGAAAATAGAAAATAGGCTGGTCAGGCTAGCCAAAGCGATAGCAGCGGTTAGGCGAGATTTGCGATG
>CAZHWT010000047.1:0-6894 GCA_964536215.1 uncultured Candidatus Saccharibacteria bacterium | reverse complement strand
TCTTGGGACCCCAATGTCTCGAGGATGAGTTGAGTTGTCTCAATGGCCCTGCCTAGCGACGAAGTAAGGGCACGGTCGAAAGTGTAGCCTTGCTTGGCTAGCCAAGCGCCCAGATGACGAGCCTGCTGCCGCCCCGCCTCGGCCAACTCAATATTTATTGAGCCGGTAATCACTGGATTGATTGAAGAATTATGTTCGGTCGCCCCATGGCGCACTAATACTAGATTGCTTGATCGTTCGTCGATCATTGTCTCTCGCCTGCTTTCTACTAAAATCCAGTCGCTTGGCGGTTATAACACAATTAATCAACCAACGTCCATGTGATAGTTGCCTCACAGGAATAACAAAGTGTATAATCCCGTTGCAGGATTGCTATTGTTATTCTGGAGCGACAGCGATAGAATCCTAAACGATCAACGATCAACGATCAACGATCAACGATTAACGATTAACGCGAGCTCCGCTCGCTTCCGCCGGGGTGGTGGAATGGTAGACACGCATGCCTTAGGAGCATGTGTCGCAAGACGTGAAGGTTCAAGTCCTTTCCCCGGCACCAAAAGGGTCTATATCACGAAGTGGTATGGACCCTTTTGGTGATGTAGGGTTGTTCTGAACCTTGTTAAGGGGCACTGAATAGCGGCATTATTCTGTGCCAGCGAGCAACAGAATAATAAGCTATGAACCTCTGGCGAATGCCAGAGTGCCTTTCCCCGGCACCAGAAAGTCTCTTTGCGCTGTTAGAATTCTGAACTCTGTATTGAAAATAAATAGCTATTTAATTGGATATTTATCCATCAACAAAAAAGAGCCTATCGGCTCTTAAGCTACTCACTAGCGACTCCTCACCTCATATGCTCTAGTTCCCACATAAAGTGCTCCACCCCGTTCACCCACGGATGCTCGGGATTAGCGGCTGATGGCGGTGTATAGCGTGACTCCATTTGTCGTAGCGTCACATAGCCACGATTTAGATAGCCTTTGCGCAGTCCTCTACCAACAGTTTCAATACCTTCATCCCAAGAGTCAAAGCCAATTCCACTCTGAGCTCCAGTTGGAATACCCCACCCCCAAGCATTAAAACTATTTCTGGGAATCCGTTTGCCAAACCCGCTTTCAATTCCAGCGATGGCTGGCAATAAGCGCCAGTCTAAATCATACTTATCTGCAACTGTTACAAATGTCCCAGCGTGATTAGCCAGAGGTGAATTATATGATTGTAAAAACTTTCGTAGAATGTGAGTGCGCGTATCAGCATCGGCAATGACCGATTCGCCTAGCACTTGTCCATGCGGTGGTGCAGCGGCAAACAGACTAGCATTAAGACTACCGGCTTGGAATTGGCTATCAGTAGAAATGGCATCTGAAGCGGTAACCAACAACGCTCCGCAGCCTAAAGCCAAGAAGGTCGACGGTAGCCACAACAGTAATAGGGTGCGCCTAGTGTAGGCGCGCAAGTTGGGCAAATGCATACAACGTATTCATGGTAGCCTTCTCTTGCTTGCTTGTCAAACTGGCCCTAAAAGAGCCAGTTTGTAGGTAGTGAGTGGTGAGTGGTGAGTAGTTATGTTTAGTTATTAAGACTAGATAGTAGGCGGTTAAGCATGCGTTGGATGATAGTGAGTTGCTGAAGGAGAGTATTGTAATCTTCACTGGTCAGGTAGCCTACCCTCGAAGCAATCAAAAGATGCGTCTCGAGCTCAGCGCCAGAACCGAAGGCAATCTTAAGGAAGTGAGCAAATTCTCGATGACCTCTGCGCTGCCCTTCAGCGATATTTGCCGGAATGGATGTCGCTGCGCGTCGAACTTGAGATGTTAGCCCAAAGATCTCATAATTCGGAAAATTGCCTGTAGTTTTGTATACAGACACGCTTAATTCAACCGCCAACTGCCACACCTCGAGATCCTTATAGGAAATAATCGCCATGCTCGCATTTTACGCCTTGCTGTAAAGTCTTTAAAAAACTACTCACTACTCACCACCCACTGCGCAAATAACAAAGCTGGTGGCTAGCCACCAGCTTTGTTATTTGCTATAATGCTCGCAATTACCTAGGCAAAGGTTTGAACAAGATATATGTCTGCTCACAGACCGTCTTTCTCAGTTCTCCTTTACACGTCAGGAAAATTGTAACCTTAAGGGGGTGAACTGAAAAGATGGATTACCAAGATACTACTCTAGAGTGTCAGGACCCAATGCATGACGATAACACTCGTGATGCTAATGGTGAATCTGCACCTAAAGAATTTGTTTTCACAGCTGACGAAGCTCGCTTCTACGCTGAAAAGGGTTTTGACCAGCCTCGACGTTGCCCGGCTTGCCGTGCAGCTAAGAAGTCCCGCTTCAATTCCAGCCAACGCGAAATGCATGACGCAGTTTGTGCTAGCTGTGGTCGGGACACCCAGGTTCCTTTTGAGCCTCGTGGCGACAAACCAGTTTACTGCGACGATTGCTATCGTCAAATGAAACAGTCTCAAGCTGCTGCCTAAACAGGCCAGCCTTAGACACTAAAAAAGCTCCCGTAAGGGAGCTTTTTTAGTGGGTGGGCACCCTTAAGTTAGGCTGCAGATGATCGCATCTACTCGCTCCCCTCTCCCCGCTCGTTCCAGGTCAAAATATTGTCATACCCTTCAAACAGCTGCGCCATGGTTAGGTAGAACTCTGGCTGATACTCAATCGTTTCACCCGGCAGAGTGTTATTGCCGTTGTTACGGCGTAGCCCGCCCGTAAACCCAGTAGATCCAGGCAGAGCGTAGAGAGCGCCTTTAATAGTTAATGGTGTATTACTCTGGCCAGCGGATCCGTAGGCATCGCTAAATCCACCATTCCACATTAGTACCACATTATTCAAAGCTTTGACATCGCCTTTAATATACACGCTCCCGCTAACTAGGAAGATGACTGGCTGGGCAAACGACTGCGTCTTAGCGCCCTTCTTGGTGGGGCTATCTGCGCTGATCACCAGATCGCGCACCTCGTTTGCTGTCGTAGTGCTGCCAACCTGAATAAACATTGGACATTGGTGCTCCGGTGCCCATTCCGAACCTGTGTCCCAGCCAGCATCCCATACTACGGCCGGTGAGCCGCTCGCTTTGTATGGCGTAGTAAGCTTGACCGCATCAGCTAAGTCATAGCGCTCAGGCCGACAGCCTGCCCCGGTGACCGATCCGTACAAGCTGCTGCCAACCTGGCGCTGAGCATCGGACTGGGTGACAGTAGCATTGGGCCGATCAGCAATAATCCGGTCAACCTGAGTGGCCAAGGTTCTAAAATAGGTTGTGCGGAGTGGAGAGTGGGTGCCGACAGCGTACGAGTCGGTTAACCAGGTAGGGGTAGAGCTGCTTAACTGGTTCCGCTTCGGCTCGACATGTGCTGTAGCAGTCGTAACCACACCAGTTAAGTCTGGACGGTAGAGGTGCGTACCTGCAGCGAGCGACATACTAAAGGCGGGGACGGCCGCCTGGGCGTTGCCTAAGCTAAAGACATCGCCACTGCCATTGCCCACTAGATTGGTCCGGCTAATTTGGAGCCAGGCTTTGTAAATCACTGTAACCGGAATAGCAATAACCCGAGGCGACTTGGCTACCACCTGGCGCTGATCAGCTGGTCCGCCTACCGATGCTCCTTTGCCCCAGACGCAGACCACAAAGTTGCCCGGCGCGGCGGTGGTGGTGAGGGTAAGCGGGATGGGATTGGTGTTGAGGGCAACTGGAATAGTAGCCTTGTTGCCAGCAAACTGAGCTGTTAGCCCTGCGGCGCTGCCGTTAGTCAAAGCTTTAACATCGGACTGATTATTATACTGATCACAGACGCTCAGGCTATTCGTCTTTTGAATAGCTACCACGCGTAGCTCGGCCCGGTGGTAACTTTCCCAGTAGCTGGGGTCAACGTACTCTAGATAAATATTGGAAGTCTTTGTATCCCCTGGCTGAAGATCCTTTACCGCACTGGCAGATTTGAAGTAAAAGGCTGGTTGGTGCAGGTCAAGGGTAATACTTCCACGCTCGATAGGCTGGCGATGAATAATAGCCCCAGACTTACCTTTAGCTAGAACAGCATTGTCGTCAGATTTGGTATTAATCGGCTGACTGGTCACCCCATTAAGGTGGTCAAACGAAGAGCGTAGCTTAACTTTAAAGCGAAGGCAATACTCTATGTAGTAAGTTTGCTTTATAGTGGCTACAAAGGAGATAGGACCCGTTTTGATAAAAGTGGCGTCACCAATGTCCTGATGATTGGCGCAGTCATAGACGTCAATGGAGCTGTTGGTTTTGGTAGTGATGTCGGCAAAGACATCTGGATTTAAGGAGTCGTGGACTTCGAGAATCATTGCAGTCTCATTGGCGTTGGCTAAAACCTCGTCGAGCGTGTACCACATATCGACTTGCTTGATATCTTGGCCATTATCCGTAAATGGTTGCCAAGGGGAATTATACGCCTTAGCCATAACATTGGCCCACTGCCAAGGGCGGATAATAGTAAAGTTGTGATTAAAGTCCCATTCTTCAGGATACTGAGATTGAACCCCTTCGCAACGAGGATGAATAATGGCATAGTTGCGAGTCCAGCTCTTTAGAGCATAAAGATCTCCATACAACACTGTGCCAAAGTTAACCGAAAACTGGACGCGCGTATCTTTCCCAAATTGAACGGTCGGCTGACCACTAGAACCAACCAGAGAACAAACTAAGGCTCCATTGGAGAATGTGCTAGATAGACCGTCCGTCATGGCCAGTACATATTTCGAGGATTGTGGATGGGCAGCAAATTGCTGCTTAATCCGGTTAAAGCTCTCTGCCAAAGCAGGAACACAGCCTAAGGCGTAAGTGCAGCTAGGAGCAGCCACACCGTTTGATACGCCGCTCGTCATATCTGTTACAGCTTTGACGTATTTGGGTAGAGTGTCTTTGTTAAGGACTATCCGGGGAATATCGCGACTGGCATCGCCCATGTTCGCTCTAATGATCGTCACTGCGATCCGGTTGGGGTACTCCAGGGCTTTGTAGCCAAAGTCTATCAATTTCTTGCGATCAGTTTCCTGAGCATCCTCGCGGGATTTGCTTGGGTCGTAGGCAATCGCTAGCTCAATTGGATCAGCGACTAGGTTTGGTTTAGTTAATTTAATTTCTACCTCCCCTTGCTCGTTTACGCCATAGGATTTGTTCTGTGTCATACGCTTAGGTGCAGGCTCATCTGGCGTAGCGATCCTAGCAGTAATGTGTATATTGCCTGGATCTATGTTGTCCCAGTAAATTGGGTACCCTTTGGCGCTTAGGTACGTGACACGATTGCACTCTTTGGGAGCTGGCTTCTCGTCATTAATAGTGGTACAGAGCGCATCATTGCCAGTATTGCGGGTGTTGATATCTTGGTTACCGACGGTGTACACGCTCAAGTTATCCCGTAGTTTAGCTTTAAGGCGCAAACAATATTCGGTAGGAGTAGGAGTGGAGATGGTAGCTTGAAAACTTAGGGTGTTGGTACCATTAAAGTTGCTAAGCGTAGTGCCTGGCAGCTGGGTGTTAGTACCGCATTGATAAAGTCCGTCTGGACCGGTAATTTTCTCGAAAACAGCTGGATTGAGTGTGTCCTGAACCGCAATACTGGTAACTTTAGAGCGGTCAAGAATTTTGTCCAACCCCTTAACGCTCTTTAATGTATCCATATATTCCGGATTAAGTGAGAATTTGATTGTTTTAGGGTCGAGGCGATTACCGCTGGCAAAAAATGGTACCGGATCATCCGGACCATTATAGGCGGTATTCATGTGATTGATACCAACAAAATCATACATACCTGGAATAACATTCTTCTTGCCGCTTGGTCCATCTACGCAATATGAGAAAACGCCAAGCATGCCTGCAACATGCTTGGCTTCATAGGGTCCAGCAGCAGATAAACCATATAGCCCTGGGAAAGCTTTTTGTTTAACGTACCAGATATTGCCGCCAGTAGGCTGGGCGTCTCCCCCAGTCGCATCGCTAGCTACATCGCAAGTATCAACAAAACTTGGCGGATCACCGTAGCCTAATCCATCCGCATAGACATACTGTAAATACGTGCCTGGTGGGACGGGCCAGTTGGGTTTGTTATTCCCATCGTATGTTCTAGAACCCTGTACGCCATCCGACATAGCCACTATAAAGCGTAGCGTATAGTCCGTTTGGCCGGGTTTAGGCCAGGAAAACATGTCCGGCGCCCAGGACATAGCCCGAGGTATTTCTGTGCTAGTATTGCCAAAAGCCACCCAGCTCTGAATAAATTGCTGTAACGTCTTATAACTACTGTCGTTAAGAACGGCAGGGCCATAGGTTGGATCGGTATTGCCGCCTCCTTCTCGAATGGAAATGGTAACTTTATTAGGCACAGAATGGAGTTTATTTAGGTAGTTATTAAACCATGAGCGCACAGAGGCTTCCTTGCCAACCATGGAGCCAGAGTTGTCTAATATAAAATAAACCTCAATATCCCTATTTATATTAGGCGGACGCGTAAATTTTACTTCGACAGTGGTTTCATTGCCTGTAGGCTTAGTGTTGTAGTTAAACTTACTGGGATTAGCAGATTTTTGAGCAACTCCCGCTGCCCAGGCTGCATGCGGCAAAACGCCGCTAATGAGAGTGAGACATAGAAGCAAGCGAATAAAAGGTTTCATAATCAGCGCGTTGAACGACCAAGGGGAAAAATGACTACTGTTTAGCTCATTATTGAGGACGGCTCGCCTGGCTGTCAAATACTGTGGCATACACCTATTGATAGCTGATAGGCCATCCCGGCAAGCAGTGAGACTGGCGATGATTCTACTATATCCGGTTGCGACTACCTGGCCGCCGCTTACCGTGCTTCTGTCCACCAGACAGTACTATTGCCGCTAAAAATCTCAGACAAATTATATA
>CAZHWT010000046.1:0-7134 GCA_964536215.1 uncultured Candidatus Saccharibacteria bacterium | reverse complement strand
CGTATATTCGCATATTCGTAGCATTCGCATTGCCATTCGTAATTCGGATGTTACCTATTCGTAATTCGCATCATTCGTAGCATTCGCTCGTATTGCCATTTCAGCCAGAGGCTGACAGGCTCCATTCGGCTGTTACCCAATTCGTAATCCACATCATTCGTGCTATAATTTGTCCACATCAAGAGCGACAGCGAGCAGATTCGGCTGCAATGACCTGTCCGGCAACCTAATTCAAGTGATCAAGGTGCCCCAACCGCCCAGCAATATGGGCTGATGCGATTCGTCGATTGACGAATAACTTCGCAAGCCTCCTGCTGGAAAAGCCATAAGGAGGTTTTTTCATGCCTAAAAAGCAATCACAAACCACATCTGCCCCGATCAAATCGGGGTCCACACCGACCAAGTCAACATTCACCTCGGAATCAGTCAGCAACGGTCATCCCGACAAACTTTGTGATCAAATTTCTGATGCCATCCTGGACGCCTGCTTAGCCCAAGACCCAACCAGCCGCGTCGCCGTCGAAACCATCGCCAAATCCAAACTCATCCTGGCCGGAGAACTCACCACCAACGCATCTATCGATGCTGCCCAAATTGCCCGCGACGAAATCAAGCGCATTGGTTACACCGATCCTACTCAAGAATTCAACCATCACTCCAATATCGACATCCTCATAAATCAACAATCTCCCGAGATTGCCGTCGGCGTCGACCAGGATGGAGCAGGGGACCAGGGCATGATGTTCGGCTATGCTTGCAATCACACTCCAGAATTCATGCCCCTCCCCATCACCCTGGCTCACAAACTAGTCGAGGCCATGGACAACGCACGTACTAACCAACTGCCATATCTCCGCCCGGACGGCAAATCTCAAGTCACCGTCGCCTATCAAAATGGCCAACCTGTCGGCATAGACTCCATCGTCTTAGCCGTCCCCCATAACCAAGACATCACTATCGACCAACTCACCACTGACCTCAAAACCCACATCATCGACCCAATAGTGCAAAACTATAACCTAGAATCCAACACCTACAATCTCACCATCAACGGCACCGGCGTTTGGCACCAAGGCGGCCCTATCGCCGACGCTGGCCTAACTGGCCGTAAAATTGTCGTCGACGGCTACGGCGGCTATGCCCGGGTTGGCGGCGGCGCTTTCTCCGGCAAAGACCCCAGTAAAGTTGACCGCTCTGGTGCCTACGCCGCCCGTTATATCGCCAAAAATATTGTCGCTAACGGCCTGGCTGATCAAGCGGAAGTTCGCCTAGCCTACGTCATCGGCCAAGCCAAACCACTCATGCAGCAAGTTGAAACCTTCGGCACCCAAACCGTATCTGACGCCGCCATCACCGACTTCAGCCACAAACTCTTAGACACCTCGGTCCGCGGCATCATCGAAGGCCTCGACCTCCGTCGCCCCATCTACCGCGACACCGCCGCCTACGGCCACTTCGGCCGAGACCAATTCCCCTGGGAGCAAGTTGTTGAGATTGGATAGATCCTAGGCCGAAGGTTTAAGTCACTTAAGCAGCCTACGCTGCTTAAGTGACTTTACTACCTCTCCTGCAATCCAGCTCGATTCTATCGGGGCGAGCAATCCCACTATCCAGCCCTGATTAAATCAGGGCACATCCTCGCACCCTTAATAATCTATCCCTTTCTTAGCCAAAATCCCCTTGTCGTATGGGTGTTTAATATTTTTCATCTCACTCACCAAATCCGCTGCCTCAATTAAACCTTCAATCGTCTCCGCATGTCGGCCCGTCAAAACAACATCCAGTCTTTTGGGCTTTTTAGCCAAAAAACCAACTATAGAACCCGATTCTAGCAGCCCACCAACCTCACAGCCGATGACTTCATCCAATATCAGTACTTGGTACTTGCCTGATAACATCGTCTCTTCTGCATAGCCTAGAGCTTCTTTAGCGGCCTGTTTATGGGCCTCCGGATCCAAATTATCACCCAAAATCTGATAAAACCCCTGTCCCATCTGCCAAAAATCCACCCCTAAATCTTCAAAACTCTTTTTCTCCCCCGTAAACCACACCTTCACAAACTGAATAATCCCCACCTTAAGGCCATACCCCGCCGCCCGCACCGCCAACCCCATCGCCGCCGTCGTTTTCCCCTTGCCTTCGCCTGTGTAAATAATAGTTAATCCTTGAGTTGAAACTTTATGAGGCATAATTTTGGTTATTGGTTACTTCGCTAGTTCGTTATTCGATGCTTCGTTATTCGTTTATTCGTTATTCGCATAACTACTCACCACTCACCTAGGTATCCTTGGGCTCCTAGGGGTCATGGGAAAATGGTGTATTGGGCATATTGGGTATATTAGGCATATTGGTAATAGTGGCTCAGTTCATTCGTAGCATTCGTATTTCGCAGCATTCGCATATACATTCGTAATTCGGCTGTTACTCAATTCGTATATTCGCATATTTGCAGCATTCGCATTGCCATTCGTAATTCGAATGTTACCTTATTCGTATAACTATCCCAACAACTCCCCCACCCGCTGTCGCAACAGATTATACCGTTTCAGCGTCCCCTCATCGCTCAGCAATTTCTCTCGTATCGAAGCAAAATTACCGACATCTACTGGAGATTCCATCATCTTGGTCCCTGGCGGATATTGCCCGCCAGCCACATCAATCACTACTCCGTCCGGCAACACATTGGCATAATGCTTTTCTGTAGTCTCACCAAATTCCACCTCATAACGCCGAAAGTGTCCACCAAAATGATCGTTAATCACCAACGCCGACACCACGCATTGCCCTCGAGCCCGATTAGCCTCCGACCATTCCTCCGGCGTAAAACTAGTCTCCCGACTCCAGGCTAGTTTTAGAATACCCATTAGTTGTTGAATCGAAATATCCTTGCTCATTTTCACTCCTACAAAAATTTTGCCTCGTCACTGTCATCCTCGACCCGATCGAGGATCTTACTCATGGCCTCCAATCGGGTTAAAGCCATCAATGCCGGGAGGCTCCTTTCTGCGCAGTAAGCCACTTAAGCACCGTAAAGTACGTAAGTGGCTTACACTATTTTACTCGCCATCTTGCTGCCTCGCAGCCTAGCTACCTATTTAGCACTTGCTAAATCCACAATTCTCACACTTCTGACACCCTTCCACAAATCGCAACGTAGCCAACCCGCAATCCGGACAAAAATCAGCCGCACTCTTGGACGAAGTCGTCGCTAAAATCGTATCCAGCGACATCTGGGCCGCCCCCATCTCTGCCGCCGCCACCGCCTCCGAAGCTGCCACCGTGGTCGCCGCATCACCATGCCCATTTGCCGCCACCCCATGACTAGATGTCGGACGCTGTCCACTGGACGCTTCCTCTGCATGCTGGCGCGTCAACCGCTTAGTCGCCTCATGCTCCCGAATAACCCTCGACACCGCATCGGCCAAACTCCTTACTCGTTGCTGCCCAAACCCAGCCGAAGACGACCCACCAATACCCGTCAGAGCCTCCGCCACATTCTGAGCAATTCGATCCGAAGAATACAAAGACGGAATCCGGAAAGACAGACTAATCAATCGTCCAATCGCTTCTGCATCCGCCATAATATCCGACCCGGCATGACCAATATTAATGAACAGCTCAAAAATATTCCCATGCTCATCCTCGTTCAAGGTAATAAACGCGCTACCAACTGGCGTAGCCATCTTATAGCTCTTACCCGTCAATACGTGTGGCCGTGGCCGCAAAGCGATCGGCACCTGTTTGCCCGACTCATCCGTCACCACCGTCGGCGCCGCAAACACCGTCGGCGTCACCCCATTGCTGGTAACTGGACGCTGGACGCTGGACGCTGCTGGCGCAGCCAGTTTGTCATAATACGACTTCTCTTTCTTAGTCTCCAAGATCTGCTTCTCACGCGACCCATCCCGGTAAATTGTAATCCCCTTGCAGCCAGTCTCGTACGCCTGCCAATAAGCATCCCGCACATCCTGCACTGTGGCCGAGTTAGGGAAGTTAATCGTCTTAGAGATAGCATTATCCACGTACTTCTGAAATGCTGCTTGCACCTTAATATGCTCCGAAGGCGTAATATCTCCAGCTACCACAAAGATTTTCTTCATGTCATCTGGAATCTCATCCAAGCTCTGCACCGACCCGCCATTATCACCCACCTTAGCCAGCAACTCTTCAGAATAAATCCCCCTATCCTTCAAAGCCTGCTCAAAATACGGGCTGGACACAAAAATCCGCTTACCCTCAATGGTGTTCTTAGCATAAGTCAAGGCAAACAGCGGCTCGCAGCCACTAGAACAATCAGCTAACATCGAAATAGTTCCCGTTGGCGCAATCGTCGTCCGAGCCCCATTGCGTGGCTTAATCTCTCCCGGCTTATCGTAATAGGATCCCTCAAAAGCCGGGAATACGCCGCGCGTCTTAGCCAAATCCACCGATGCAGCATCGGACTCTTTTTGAATAAAGCGCATAATTTCTTCAGCAGCATGAATACCTTCGGAACTGTTATAGCCAATCTCCATATCCAACAAAGCATCAGCAAAGCCCATAATCCCCAACCCAATCCGCCGAATCGACCGCGTCATGCGCCGCACTTCATCAATCGGGTACTCGTTCATATCCAACACGTTGTCCAAAAAGTGAATCGACTGGTGAACAGCTTTCTTTAGACCATCAAAATCCCACTCTTTGCGCCCCGAAGCCCCCTTGGTCACAAACTTAGACAAATTAATCGAACCTAACGTACAAGCATCATAGGGCAGCAATGGCTGCTCGCCACATGGATTGGTCGCCTCAATCATGCCCAGCTGTGGCGTCGGATTAGCCCGCGACTCGTTAATCCGATCCATCATAATCATCCCCGGATCGCCATAATTGTGCGCCAGTCGAGTAATCAGGTCATACACCTTCTTGGCATTCAGCCGACCAGCTATCTCACCCGTCCGCGGATTAACCAGTTCATATCCATGAGCCGTATCCGTCTCACTGCACCACTCCCGCAACCGCTTGACCAACCCATCCAGCAGCACCAACTTAAGATCCACGTCTCGGGTCCGGTGAGCCTCTTTCACCTCGTCTACAAACTCATCAAAGGCAAAGCCTTGCTCATAATCCGCCGGCAACTTCTCAGCATCTGTTTTGACTTGCTCAAAAAAAGCTTCGTCCACTGTCACCGAAATATTAAAGTTAGTCAAACTAAATTCTTCCACCTTATAAATAGCAAACAACAATACATCCGGGTGCGTGTAATGCAGAATGCCCATATTAGCCCCACGCCGCACCCCACCCTGCCTAATCGAGCTAGTCATGTCGTTATACATCTGCATAAACTGGATGGGTCCAGTCGTTTTACCTCTCGAGGAGCCAATAATGTCACCTTTTGGCCGTAGTCGCGAGAACGAAAAGCCCGTCCCACCACCCGACTTATGGATCATAGCCATATCCCGCGCCGTTTTCAGAATCCCTTCCAAAGAATCTTCTACTGGCAATACAAAACAAGCCGACAGTTGCTGATTTTCCTTACCCGCATTCACCATGGTCGGTGTATTAGCAATAAACTTCTGACTCGACAGCAACTTATAAAACTCTCGCGCTGACTTCATGTGCGCCGCTTCCGCCTTAGCCTTATCATCCTCCGTCTCTTTCCCTTGCTGCCTTGCTGCCTTGCCACCTTGCTGCTTCAAGTAATACCTATCCGCCGTAGCAATGTTATAGGCAATCCTCCAGAACATCTGCTTAGCCGATTCCTTCGGCTCACCCAAATCGTCCCGCATCGCATACCGCGTCCGCCCAATATACCAAGCATTATCGCTCAAAGTCGGTTCCGGCAAGTCAATCGGCGCATCGGGAATCTTTTTTCCCAACTGCTGAATCTTCTGCAGCGCCGAATCATTTGGGATCTGCGGAATCCGATCCACTGTCATATACGTTACTTCCGCCTTAGTACCTTGCTGTCCTGTCGCCTTGCCACCTGTCATAGTTTCTGCCATAAAAATCTCCTGGAATAATCAGTTTCATTTAGTTTAATTCGTTAGTTCGCCCATTCGTCATTCGTACTTAGCCTGTCCGCCCCGGCGGATAATTCGCCCATAAGCCTCAGGTTCCTAGGAGCATGATGTATTAGGAATAGTGATACCTCGTCTACTCCCGACTCCATACGTGCCTACGCGCCTTCGCATTACCATTTCAACCCAAGGCTGACAAGCTCCATTCAAATGCTACTCAATTCGTAATTCGTATCATTCACGATTGGCATAATTCGCGTTAGAATTCGCCACATTCGTATTCAGCAACTGCTGAACCTCCGCCTGAAACGATGCCAAGTCCGCAAACGACCGATACACCGACGCAAACCGAATGTACGCCACCTGATCCAGCTCGCGTAACCGAACCATCACCATGTCTCCTAAAGCTGGAGAAGAAATTTCCGGATTGCCACTATCTCTAATCTCTGCAATCACCGACTCCACCAGCTCATCCACTGTTCGCCTGGCAATCGGCCTCTTTTCACAAGCCCGCAGCACGCCAGCTCGCAACTTCTCCTGATTTAACGCCTCTCGCCGACCGTCCTTCTTGACCACAGTCAGCTCCACCAATTCTACCCGCTCATAGGTGGTAAACCGCTTATGGCACACCAAACACTCCCGCCGCCGCCGTGTTGAAGTCTGGTCAGAATCCCGCTTGTCCACCACCTTACTCTCATGCGCCATACAGTAGGGACACTTCATAACAACTCCTTTAAAAATCAAAGTGCAAAACACAGCAGCCAAACGCTATCCAAACGATCAAACCCATCATTTGTCTTTTGACCTTTGATCTTTGACCTCATTTTGCAGCTAACTACAAAATGTTGTGTGCACATTCCATTTTGAACCCATATCTTGCGGTTGTCCAGCCACAAAATAGCCCGTCAGATCAAGCATAACTACCGCCATCTGAAGACAAAATCTGCTGTCATCAAATAGGCAACCGTAAATTCAATTCTTAGATATATCTTGCCTAGACGTAGCCTTCGTAAAGACATTTAATTCGAAAAACGATACCACTGCTTAACAGGGCGAATTATAGGCCTTAAAGTCGCCACAGCCATCACCGGGATTGCCGTCAGACCAAAAACCCTTGTCCACCCCGCAATGGGTCGGA
>CAZHWT010000045.1:0-7206 GCA_964536215.1 uncultured Candidatus Saccharibacteria bacterium | reverse complement strand
CAATACACCATTTTCCCATGACCCCTAGGAGCCCAAGGATACCTAGGTGAGTGGTTAGTGGTGAGTTCCGACCCTGGCGGGGCGGACAAGAGTGGGTAGTGAGTAGTTATGCGAATAACGAATAATCGAATAACGAATATACGAATAGTCGAATGTGTTGGCTGCTTGGTTGATGAGTAGGGTGGAGAAGTGGTAGGCTATGGTATATGGCACAGGTGTTGTTGCGGATATTTAGTACGCTCTGGTATGGACTGTTTTTTGGCATTATTTTGCCGGTAGCGGTGATGTTGGTGAGCGTCTCTTTGGACCAGCAGGTAGAGGCCTGGTGGGGGATAGGCTTGTGGCAATCATGGTGGTTGGGTATTGCTGGGGCTTTGTTTATTTTGGCTGGGATATTGCTCATCGGTTTGGCAATCTGGACATTATATTGGGAAGGTAAGGGGTTTCCGCTTTCGTTTGGTTCTCATGCAGCTTTTAACCCGCAACGCCTGGTTACGTCTGGACCATACTCAGTGGTGAGACATCCGATGGGGACGGGGTATTTGATGGTTTTGTTTGGAGTGGGGTGTTTGGTGCCATCGTTAGTTATGTTGGTATGGATGCTGCCTTTGATTGGTGGCCTGTTTTATGAGTTTTTTGAATTTACGGAAGAAATACGATTGCGGCAGTGGTTTGGGGAAAAGTACGAAGCCTACCATAAAACTACGCCGTCGCTGATTCCTCGATTATCGTTGAATTGGCGTAGGTTGTCTGGCCGAAATCGGAGTAAGCGACGTGCTTGAGCGGGTGCAATTGTGGACCGATGGTGGGGCTAGAGGTAATCCCGGTCCGGCAGCGACTGGGGTGGTGATCAAAGATGGCGACAAAGTCGTCTGGGAGGCGGGTGAATATTTGGGAGAGATGTCTAATAATCAAGCTGAATATTTAGCTTTGTTGACCGGATTGCGGAAAGCTCAGGAGCTTCAGGTAGCATCAGTGGCGGTTCATATGGACTCGCAGTTAGTGGTGGAGCAGGTTAACCGACGTTACAAAGTTAAGGATGAAGGGATGCGTCAACGATGGAATGAGGTGCAGGCATTGTTAGACAGGTTTACTGAGTGGACGGTTGATTATGTGCCTCGAGCGATGAATAAGCGGGCAGACGAATTGGTTAATCAGGCACTGGATGAGCGTTCTGTCTGATGAAGATGGGGCGAAAACGTGTTACAATGTGAGCCGTTAGTTTTAGAACGGTAATTTTATGGAATTGATTGAGTATTTGCGTTTTTTACTGAAATATAAGTATCTTTTTTTGGCTAGTTTGCTGATTGGAGTGGGCGTGGGGGTGGGATATGCAATGGTACAAAAAGACCTTTATCGAGCCTCAATGTCGTTATTCGTTCAGCGTCAACCCGAAGAAGCGACGTCGCAGTATTTTACCTACGAGGGGTTTTATGCTCAACAGACTGCCGCAGCTTATACAGATAACGCTATAAAGCTGCTGACAAATGATGAGATTATCACTCGGGCCGCTCGGAATGCAGAGCTGCCGACTGATGATGGGACATTGTCTCGGCTAAAGTCAAAGATTGCGGCTAAGAAAGACGCTTCCCAGTTGATTCAGTTATCGGTAACGTTGCCAAATAAAAAAGAAGCAGCGGCTTTTACTAATGGTTTAGCTAACGCGTTACGGGCTAGGACTACAGAATTGAATGCTGAAGGTGATAGAAAGTTGGCAGTTGATCCCGTTAATGTTGAGCCATATGTAGTGCTGGTGAGACCCTGGTTGCTGTTGTATGGATTGGTTGGAGCGGTGAGTGGACTATTGTTATCGGTGATTGTGTTGAGTGGGTGGGACTATGCCCGCCATCACCGTCGATCCTAGTAGAGAAAGTTAGCGGACTTATCCGCCTCCTGTGTGCTGCCCATGCCTCGTCGATTATCTGCCCAACAATCGCATATTCCAGTTATTGCCGTAGCAGGTGGAGCAGGCTTTTTGGGTTCCCATATTTGCGAATCATTGCTGCAGTCAGGGGTCCAAGTTTTGGCATTGGATAATTTAGTAACCGGATCAATGCGCAACTTGGCTGGTATTAAGCATCACCCTCATTTTGAATTTATAGAATGTAATATTAACCAAGGAGTGCCGGAGTCGTTACACGACCGACGGATTACGCATGTTATTCAGGCGGCTGGAGTAGAGACACATGGTGAGAGTAAAGAGGCAACTTTGGCGATGACCTTGACCGGAGCCTTTGGTACCAAAAATATGCTGGATTTGGCGGTAGCCTCGGGGGCCAGGTTTTTGTTGGTCTCATCAATAAATGTGTATGAGGGGCTAGCTTCGGCAACTCAGTTAGAAAATTATTTTGGCTCGAATAGTGCTCAGGAGGCACGATTCTCTCAACAAGAAGCGAAACGCTATGCGGAAGGTTTGTGCCAGCTCTATGCTAAGGAATACAACCTGGATGCGCGCATAGCTCGTCTGTCGCAGTTGTATGGGCCGAGAATGGACGTGCGGACGCCAGAACTGATATCTCGGTTGATTAGAGCTACTGTTGACGGGAAAAACTTGGAAGTAGCCGCTGATGGGAATGCGACGCTGCTTTTGACCTATGTGACTGATGCGGTATATGGTATTAGTCGATTGTTGTTCGCCGAAGATCAATTGTTTAAAGGTTCAATCTACGCTTTTGCTAACCCCGAAAAGGTCTCGGTGTTGAGCGTGGCTTATACTTTACGCGATCTAGCGGGAGTTGGGCGGGAAGTAACGTTTTTGCCGACAGAGCGTCAGCCGGAGTTTGCTTTACCCAAGATATCGGTGGAGCGGGTGAAGAAAGACTTGGACTGGGAGCCGACGGTGAGCGTTACTGATGGTTTGCGCCAGACGATTGCTGCCTTTAAAGAACAGGCTCCCCCTGTGGATGATCATGTTGTTACCCTACAGCACTTACAGACATTGCCAGTGGAGGCGAATAAAGCTGGTGGAGATGTGGCTGACTCTTCAGCTGAGGTACTTTTGCCGAAGAAGAGCAAAACGGTAGATGATCAATCGGGTGGGTTGCGATTTAGAGGCGGGATGGGAGCGGCCACCGAACGACTCGAACCAACTCCGACTTCTGCGACGGCGACGGCGATACAATCTTCGGCGGCTAAGGCCAAGACAACTGCTCGGAAGGCTAAAGCTGTTGTGGCGAGCAAAAAGGGTGATCTTAAGCGAAAAGGCTGGTGGAGGCGATTGTTGTTTGGCTCTTTAGCTATTTTGCTGTATTTGGCGCTTGGTCGACCAGTATCACATACGGTGGCGTATGCGACAGCAGGGGTTATGGGGGCTAGGTCTGGTATGGATCAGGCCACTTCGTTGCATTTTGCTAAAGCAGGGTCAACCTTTACTCAGTCTGGAGCGTGGTTGCAGTCAGCAGAGCAGTCGGTAGGAGGGGTGAGCTGGTTTGCTGGCATGGTGGGGCAGAAAGGTGAGTTGCAGCAGCTTCAGCGAGGACTGTTAGGCTTGGGGCAATCGTTGGAAGCGGTTGCGGCGTTGTGCCGTGTAGCAGATCCGGTTATGACTGAGATACAGCAGTTGGCTCACTTTGACCGGCCATCTTCGGATGGTCATTTTAGTATGGTGATGTCTCGAGCGCAGGATCAGGTGGGGCAAGCTAAGGCTCAATTATCTAGAGCTCAAGTATTGTTAGGACAGCCTACGTCGGCCAAGGTGGCTGGAGCCAGTTTTAAGGATGAGCGTGACGCGAGCAGTAGTTGGCTTGATGGTTTGCTGGGTCAGGCTAGGCTGATGGTGTCTCAGGCGCAATCGGGTTTGGATGTGGCGGAAGAGATGTTGACTGTGGCACCGAAAGCTTTGGGGGCTGATTCGGCTAAAACATATCTGGTTATGTTGGAGAATAGTAATGAGCTTCGGCCCACCGGAGGATTTTTGGGGAGTTATGCCTATGTTAAGTTGGAACATGGTCGGATTGTAGATTTTGCTATTGATGATATTTATAACCCAAGTAATAAACTGCAGAGCACGGTAGCGGCGCCAGCGGCTTTTAATAAGGCATTTACCATTCGGACGCTACAACTAATTGATGCCAACTGGTCACCGGATGCGGCAGTTTCGGGGGCGCAGGTGGCAGATTTGTATTCACAGGCAACGGGTCATGAGGTCGATGGTGTGGTGTTTATGACTACTGGAGCGGTTAAATTGGTGTTGGAGGCAGTGGGGCCGATGAAAATGAAGGGATATGAGGAGACGGTAACGGCGGATAATTTTGATCAGCTGGCTCAGGTGCATAGCGATGTAGGTTTTACGCCTGGCTCAACCGGAAAAAAAGACTTTTTAGGGGAAATGGCCGATACGCTGCTGACCAAGTTTAAGCAGCAAAAGTCTGATGGATTAGTGTCAGTAGCTAAGGCGGTTGGGTTGGGCTTGCAAACGAAGGAGATTCAGCTGTGGGCGGCCGACGCACCTGTTCAAGCGGTGTTGGGTACGCAGAACTGGACTGGGGAGATGACTAAAACGCAGGATGATTATTTGCGGGTAGTAGACGCTAATATGTCGGCTAACAAGGCAAATTATTATGTCCGACGTAGTACCGAGTACGATATTAATGTTGATAGGGATAGTAATTTGCATAGCGTTGTGACTGTGCAGTGGGAGCATTCTGGGACCAGCGCGACTTGGCCGGGAGGTGATTATAGGAACTATGTGCGGATTTATGCTCCGCAAGGCTCAACGTTGACTGGATGGAATGGGTTTGATGAGGATGGTGTGACCCAGAGTGAGGAGGGCGGTAAGGTGGTGTTTGGTGGGTTTGTGGTGGTGCCGTATAACACCACTCGATCGGTGGAGGTTCGTTATGACTTGCCTACGTCGATTAGTTTGCCCAAGAATGATGGGGCATATACGTTAGTTTGGCAGAAGCAGGCCGGTATTATAGACGAGCCCGTGACGGTACGGTTTAATGCGCCTATTTTCTTGCAAGCAGCGGAGGTGTCGAGCGGTGGACAAATCTGGAATGACGGCCGAGTAGTGTGGGGAGTTAGTGGTCGCAATGATATGACGCTAAAGACTCGCCTGGATAGGAAAAATGGCCAATGGGATACAGCTTCGCCTTAGGTATATGCGTTGTTAGTGAGATTTTTAACAGTGAGGCGTAGCTAGTGGTTAACGAGTGGGGTGATTATTGGTCCAAGCGTCACTGATTGGACTTTTTGGTCTTAGTTTTGGCGGTCAAGACTTTAAAGTCGTCATGAAAGTTGCCTTTGGCTTTTTTGAGATACTGATGAACGTCTAGCAAATCATCTGAGCTGATTGGTTCCAGATCGAGGAATCGACCAACTTCAGCTGGCTTTAGGTCGGAAGCCAGATTAGTGGAAGATTGTGGAGAGCCGAGAGATAAGGTTACAACGCTCTGATAATGGCACTTGGCGCAGGTAATGGTGGCTAAGATAGCCATATCTGATTCCTGTAGAACGCCCACTTCGCTGTTGGTGTATAGACTGCCGCATTGCGGACAATGGAGCATTTGTAAAGATTGGTGCATAAAGGATTTATCCATACATCCTATTATACCTTGTTCGGCAAGAGGGGGTGAGGGGAAAGGGGGAGGGGAAGGTTAAGGCATACGTGGAAGGATTAGAAAAGATTTAAATGAGAACTGGGTTACTTTGGGTGGTTTTATTTCGACTTTTGTGCTTGGGCCTGTATTTTTTAGATTTGGTAATCTGACGGGCGGGTTTATTTTTGACAAACGACTTTCTTCTGTGGTATAGTCCGAGTCGTATTTAGGGCCGTTTTTAGATAATAAACGGCAGAATAGATGAGTTTTTATGGCTAACCGATACCCCCTTTCCGCCGAAACTAGGACAGTGATCGGCAAACAAGTTAAACAATTACGTCGACAGGATATTTTGCCCGGTAATATTTATGGGCACAAAGTGGAGTCTACAGCAATTAGTGTGACCGCGGCTGATTTTGCGACTGTATATAAGCAGGCTGGCGAGACTGGCTTGATTGATTTGAAGATTGGCGGCGAAAAGAGCACTCGACCAGTGTTGGTTCATGATACGTTGGTGGACCCAGTAACTGGGGCGCTGCTGCACATTGATTTTTATCAGGTAAACCTGAAGGAGAAGCTGGTTACCTCTATTCCGTTGGAGTTTGTGGGTGAGTCTGAGGTGGTTAAGAATAAAGAAGGTATTCTGCTGGAATTGATGCAGGAAGTTGAGGTTGAGTCTTTGCCAACCGATATTCCTTCCTCGATTGAGGTAGATATCTCCACTTTGACCGAAGTTGGTCAGGGGATTGTGGCTGGAGACTTGAAGCTGCCAGCTGGTGTGGAGTTGCAGACTGAAGCAGAGGAAATGGTCTGTAAGATTGATTCGGCCCAGATGGCTGAGGAAGAAGAGGTGGTAGAAGCTGCCGAAGGTGGAGAAGGCGAAGCTGAGGCTGAGACTGCTTCTGAAGAGGCTTCTGAGTCTACCTCTGGTAATGAGTAAAGGCTTTCTGCTACAATAGGAAGCATATAATAAGCTGTGATTAGACTACAGGAAGACATATGTTTTCTGATGCCTTATGACTCCAGCTACCCGGAAGGTGGTGACTGTTAAATGGAAGGTTATTGTGTAAAGTGTAAAGCTAAGCGCGAAATGAACGATGCGCAAGAAGTTGTAACTGAAGGCAAGAGCGGGCGCAAAACCCGGATGATGAAAGGGGTTTGCCCAGAGTGCGGCACTAAGATGAACCGTATTCTTGGACCCGTCAAAGAATAAGCTTTTGTTTTTTTATAAAAGAACCCCGGGACATTCCGGGGTTCTTTTTTGCGGGAATTGTGCGGGAAATATGCGGGAAATGTGGCTTTATCGAAGGTGAGGTCAGTAGGCAAGGAATAGGTAAATGCCAAGGAATAAGAGGCCAAATGCCAAGTAAAGGTACAAGTTGATCGTTAATCGCTCACTGCAAATCGTAAATCGTAAATCGTTTTCGAATTACGAGGCATAGCCTGTCCGCCTCTGGCGGAAAGCAACTAATAACCAATCACAGGGTCGACGAGTAGGTAAGTTGGCAAGTGGAGACTTGATACTCTGTTTTTAAGGTACATTGTTGATTGGTGGTTTTTATACTGATGTGTTGTTCCGTTTTAGCATTATAGTAATTTATATTGACAGTATTTGGATTATCTGGTATTAGTGGATAAACCATCTGGGCGGTGGTTTTTGGTTTTT
>CAZHWT010000044.1:0-7394 GCA_964536215.1 uncultured Candidatus Saccharibacteria bacterium | reverse complement strand
AATCGTAAATCGTTAATCGTGGCCCCAATCTAAGTAACTTCTGTCAGCCTCTGGCAGAAATAGCTGATAACCTCGTAGGGGATTCTCAATCAAGTTGAGAATGACAAAGAGAGCAAGCAGTTAATCGTAAATCGTTAATCGTACTTCGTAATCCCAATCCAAGTAACTAAGTAACCAATAACTAATAACCTCGTAGGGAGATTCTCAATCAAGTTGAGAATGACAATAAACAGAGCAAACCGCACTTCACCCTTCACCCTTCACCCTTCAACCTTCTAACCGCTACGGCATTCTACCCCCCTTCGAGCATGATGCACCTGCAACCCGCCCTAGCCACCTTGCTGCCTGGCTGCCTTCAGCCTGGGTGCTTTAGAGGTGCTCTTTCATCATTTGTTTGGCTTCTTGGTTGTTGGGGTCTAGTTGGAGGGCGGTAGCTAGGTCTTTCTGAAGAGCCTCTTGATTGTTTACTTTTTGCCAGTACTTGGTGCGGTGGAGGTAGGATTCGGCGGCATTGGGGCGGAGATTTATGAGGGTGTCTAGTGATGATAAGGCTTGAGGTTGATCGTAGAGGACTTGGAGGTCGGCTAGGGTTTGGCGGGCGTCGGCGTCGGTGGCGGCGAGTTGGGTGGCGGCTTGCGCGGTTTGGAGGGCTTGGGTTTGATAGTCGGATTGTTGAGTGGCCATGGTGCGGTAGTAGAAGGTGGCACTTTTGGCGATGATGAGATCGTGGGGATTAAGAGAGAGGGCGGCTTGTAGCTGGTGGTCAGCGGCTTGAAAGTTGTTGGTTTTGGCGGAGGCGTATGGAGTGGCGTTAATGAGGCCGCCGGCATATTTAATGCGGTAATTGGGCTCCCAGGGGTTTTGGGAAATGGCTTTTTGATAGGTTTGAGTGGCGGCGATAGGGTTAACGCTGAGTTGGCGGTTGGCTTGGACGATGAGGAGTTCGGCGGAGACGTATCTTAGTAGTAGGAAGGTTGAAGGGATAAGAGTGAAGAGGGCGAGGATGGCGAAGGCGTATTTTTGCCTATTTATGAGTTTGAGTGAGTAAATCTTGGCGGTGGGGGCGAAGATGAGGGCTACGCTGAGGAAGAGGAGGAGGTTGGTCATGACGACGGCAAAGCCGAAGAGTTGGCTGACGAAAACGCCAGTAATTCCGGCCGCTAGAGCGGCGGGAATTAGGTGAGTGGTGAGGAGTTGGAAATTAGAAATTGTATCCTGGCTGCCTGGCTGCCTGGCGGCCTGGCGGCCTTGGCTTACGTCTTGAAATGAGAAATGGGAAATACGAAACAAATGAGAAAAAAGAACAGAGAAAAGGTTCCGACTCTTACGTTGGGATTTGGTTCGTGGTTTGGATTTCTTGGGTTCATTTTTTATCCAGCTAAAGAGATTGGAGTGGGGCCAGATATAGATAGCAGTTATGGCAAATAGTGATAGCCAGAGAAGAAGTCCTGGGATGCCGACGTCGGCGGCGGTGTTGAGGACTTGATTGTGGGCTAGGTTGTAGAGGAAGTTCCATTCGGTAGTGTTATTCATTTCGACGGGCCGATACGGTAAGAAGCTGTAGGCAAAGGTGCCGAGACCGGTGCCGAGGATGGGATGGTCGAGGATGTCTTGCAGAGCACCTTGCCAAACCATGAGACGGATGGAGCCGGTGGAGGAGTCGTCGCCACGACCAGATAAGGACGTTTCGGCCCTGAGAGCGGCGGAGTTGAAGCTGGCGAAAGAAACGATTAAGCAGCCGATGAGGAGGGCGGTTAGCTGGAGGCGGTGCTGCCAGATGGTTTGCCACGATACGCAAAGGAGTAGGACGATGAGTGCGGCAATTAGGCCGAACCAACCGGAGCGGGAGTAGGTGTACCAAAAGGCAGCGTAGTAGATGATAGTGGCTAGTGCGGCTAGCCATCGGCTAGGGTTTGATTGGCTGGTAAAGATGGCAATGATGCCAATAGGAATGGTGGCGACTAAGTAGGTGGCTAGCCAATTGGGTTGGCCGAAGGTGGAGAATACTCTAGCTTGGACGTCTTGGACCCAGCAGTTGGTGCCGAAGGTGCCATTAATAACTAGGCAGGAGGGGTCATGGCCGAAGTGTTCGAGGATGGCCCAGATGGAGACGATGGTGGCGGAAATGAGCCAGGCGGTGAGCAGCTTGGCTGCTAAGTGAGTCGTGAGTAGTGAGTTCCGACCCTGGCGGGGCGGACAGGAGTGAGGGGCGTGCGGTACTGTCTGGGGCCTCGGGGCGTCCGTACTCGGGCACTCCTCGCAGCGTTGCTGCTGCGGGGTGGCCTGCGTGCGGACTTCCCTGCGGTGAATGAGTTTTTGGACAGTAGACGTTTTGGAGAGACGGGAAAATAGAAAATAGAAAATAGAAAATAGGGAAGAAGCGTTCTGATTTTTATTTTCTGAGTTGTTTCGATTTTCTATTTTCGATTTTCTATTTTCTAGCACTAGTTGATCTAGGAGTAAATAAAACAGAGCGGCGTAGGCGGCATAGGAGGCCAAGCCGCCGTTGAAGCGGGTGTAGTAGCCGGCGATGGAGGTGTAGGGGTGGAGGCTAAAAATGGTGGTGATGATAAGCCAGGCTAAGAAAGCAAGGAGTGGCCAGGTCAGTGGTGTTTTGATGAGGTCAATGCGCTGTTGGATAACCCATTTGGTGGCTAATATGAATAGCCCAGTTAGGGCTAGGGCATAGATGAGGACCATCTTGGGGAATTCGAATAGCTCGGAGAATTTTAGGCTGAACAGGAGCGGGGTAAGGGCGATGGCTATGATGAGAATGGATTGAATGAGGGAGTCGAGCAGGGGAGTTGTGAGTTTAGAGTTGCGAGTTAGGAGTTTCATAATTCTGTTTTCTCTTTTACGGTTGATGATGATATGATGGATATGAGTAGGATCATGCTACTCACCACGCACCACCCACTATTCACTGACCTATGCGACTGTCCCGCTCTCTTTTAAAAATTATCGACGAAGCTATTGTACCAGGGTTGTTGGTGTTTGCGGCTAAGTTGTTGGGGCTGGTAGGAGTAAATGCTTGGCTTAATTTATCGTGGGATCCTTCTGGGTCTACCTTGTTGCCGCTATTTACGTATCGTTCTGCCGAAGCATTTTACTTGGCCAACGGGTGGTCTAATGTTTTGGTTTTGGTGGTGATTGTGACGGGATTTTTAACCGTGCTGGTGCGCGCACATATTTTTCACACGTCTCATATTTCGCCCAAGTTATCCATATCTCTGGTGAGGAGACAGCTGACCAGTTTAGCCGTTAATAGCTGGGATGTATACCACCAAGCAGTGGTGTGGTTGGCGTATTTGTGGTTGGCGTTAGTGTTGTTTTCACTGCAGGCGGTCTATGGTGTTAGCCCGTGGTGGCTGGATATTGTGGGAACGGTAATTGCTTTAGTTTTGAGCTGGTTGATTATTATTGATGTAGAGCGAGAAATTGAAATTGAGCGGGAGCGACGACATGCGACATAAGGTATTTTTGATTTTGGCCAATACAGGACTGCTAGCGGTGGTCGTGGCGCTGTTGAGTGGGCCATTACTGTTAGGCCAACTGCTTGGGTCGTCTGTGAGCGGCACTTTGGGGGTAACAGATTCCACCCCTCAGACTCGTCAGCTGTTGGTCTACCCGAATGAGACAGATTTTTCTCACTATGCCTCGTTTAACCCTAGTCCAGTGATTGAAAACTTGTTCTACCAGACTTCGGTTACCTTTACGACTTTTGCAGACCAGCAAGCTGTTTATAATGGGTTATTTACTTTATACAATCCTGGTGCGACACCGCTGACCGTGCAGGCGGAGACCGGCAATTTGAGTGGCCAAGTGGATGGTTCGCAGATTTGGCTAACGCTGTCGCCGACTGAGCATTCAGCTGTTACTTTGGTGACTGAGTCGGCTGCGCAGGGCGCTAATGAGATAGTGGTGGCCGATACAACCTCTTTTAAGCAAGGAGCTGTTTTTATTGGTGAGCAGCAGGTTGAGGCTGTTCGAAAGAGCCAGACCAGACTGCGATTAGCTTCACCATTGGCAAAGGCGGTGACAGTTGGAGATAAAGTTTATTTGGGAGCGATTTTTTATAACAAGCAGCTAGAAGCGGCTGCTAGCCAGACCCAATCGATTACCTTGCCGCCACATGGTAGAGCTGTGCTTACGTTAACAGTAGCAACTGTGGGTGAAGGTGACCAAGAGCAGGTGGTTTTGCCTCTGGCGATTACGGCCAAGTGATGAGCGGGTTGGGTGCGAGTTGCTTTAACTTTTAGGTACCTCGTTACGTAGTGGTATGAAACTTATGTTGATTATTTGGGGATTGGTGCTTTCCTTGCGTCCGATGCAGTGGGTGAAGAATGCGTCGGTGTTTACGGCTATTTTTTTGGGCGGTCAATTATTGGACCCACACAAGTTAGTGGCGACTTGGTGGACGTTTGTGTCATTTTGTTTGGCTGCTAGTGCCATGTATCTACTTAATGATGTAATGGACCGGCAACGGGACCGGCTGCATCCTACTAAGAAGCGGCGTCCCATTGCTTCTGGAATAGTGCCGATATGGGTGGCTATTGCCGCTTGTATGCTATTGACGGCGGGTTCGATCTGGCTGGCCGATTCGGTTCATAAGACCTTGGTGGTGATGGTGGCGGGGTATGTGGGCCTGCAGCTAGCTTATACGTTGGTGTTTAAGCGAACTATTATTGTAGATGCGATGTTGATTGCACTGGGGTTTGTGTTGCGAGTGTACGCTGGTGCGTTTGTGATCGCAGAGCCAGTAAGCGCCTGGCTTTTGTTGGCGGTGGCGTCCGGAGCTTGGTTCTTGGCATTGGGTAAGCGGCGGAGTGAGTTGACTTTGATGGGACACCGGATGGCTGGTGAGCATCGACCAACTTTGTCACACTATCCAGAGGTGCTGTTGGATAGCTTGACGACCATGGCGGCGACGGCCACGCTGGTGTTTTATAGTTTGTTTACCTTTTTGAGCGATAAGCAGGTGTTGGGCGTGTTGGCTGATTTTTTGCCGTCTACTCTGGAAGCTCCTAAGTTGCTAATGTTGACGTTGCCGTTGGTTTTGTACGGGATTGCGCGGTATTTGTTTATTATTTATGAGAAGAAGGAAGCGGATTCTCCGGAGCTGGTGTTGTTGTTGGATGTGCCGCTATTGATTGATGTGTTGTTGTTGATTGGATTGTTGATTGTGATTATTTATCTTTTGCCGCAAGGGGTGCAGCTTGCTTAATACCGTCCATGTGACGGCGGCCGCGGCTATTGCACAAGCGATTCCTGATCCTGCTTATGCTTGGCCGCTAGCCTTGGCCAGTCATATTGCCTTGGATACTGTTCCACATTGGAATTGGCACCCTAATGGCAGTGCTGGCCGCGTGGCGGCTTCGATGGCTGATGTGGTGGTGGCGTTTGGCTTGTCGATCGTGTTAGCACGAGGCACTGAGTTCTTTTGGGTGACTTTTATTGCTTGTTTATTATCGATGGTGCCAGATTTAATCCAAGGGCCATATTATGCTTGGCATTGGCGACCACGGTGGCTGCAACGGTTTATTGGCTGGGAGAGTCGGCGACAGAAGTGGGCCTGGATGAAGCCATGGATGGGGATGGTGACGCAGGTGGCGACGCTGATGCTGGCCGGATTTTGGCTGGTGGTGGGGCGGTAGGAGGGAATTACGAATATACGAATAGGTAACATCCGAATTACGAATGGCAATACGAATGTTACGAATATGCGAATATACGAATTGGGTAACAGCCGAATTACGAATGTATATGCGAATACTACGAAACCCGAATGCTACGAATGAACTGAGCCACCGTTACCAATCTACCCAATATCCCCAATACACCATTTCCCCATGAACCCTAGGACCCCAAGGATACCAAGGCGAGCAGTGAGTAGTGGGTAGTGAGTGGTGAGTAGTTATGCGAATAACGAATAGACGAATAACGAATGGACGAATCAACGAATCAACGAATATGCGAATCAACTGCCATCGCTGGGTAGCTTTTTTTGTCGGGCGATTAGGTAGGAAACGGTGAGGAAGGTGGCGACTAATAAGACGCCGGCGATGACGAAGGCGTAGATTTTTTGTTGGCCACTGGATAAGAGGAGGGCTAGAGCGCCTAAGATGGCGGTGGTTAGCCAGTAGAGTAGGACGATGTGGCGCCTGGATAGGCCAATGTTGAGGAGTTTGTGGTAGAGGTGATTACTGTCCCCCCAGATAGGCGATTTGCCTTGAGCTAGGCGGCGGATGACGGTGATAATGCCGTCGATAGTGGGAATGCCTAGGACGAGGATGGCGGCGGCCAATTTGGCACCTGACAGCATGGAGAGGACGGCTAGTATGAGGCCTAAGAATGAGGAGGCGCCGTAGCCAGGGAGTTGTTTTTCTGGCGGGAAGTTGAAGGGTAGAAAGCCGATGGCGCAGCCGGCGATTAGGAAGCAGAGGGTGGCGGTGGTGAATTGAGCGGGATTGCCGGCGGTGAAGAGGAGGGCGGTGCCGCCAAGGGTAATGGCGGCGATAGCGGAGATGCCAGAGAGCTGGCCGCCGATACCTTTGGACCAGTTGAGGCTGTTTATGAGCCAAAGGATCCAGATTAGGGCTAATCCATCAGCCAGAAGGCTGATGGATAGCGTCCAGCGTCCAGCGTCCAGCGTCCAGGTGAGTTGGTTGAGGTAAATGAGCCAGTTTTGGCCGGTCAGGGCGGCGATGGGGTTGGTGATAAAGGGGATGGTGACGCCAGCGGCGATGACGATGAGGGCTGATAGGGTGAGGGTGCCGAGGCGGACTAAGGGGTGAATGCTATGCTTGTCGTCTAGGGTGCCGATGAGGACGTTGAGTCCGGCGGCAAATAAGATGGCAATAATGGTGGGGGTAAGCGGATGGATGAGCAGGATAGTGCCAATAACGAAAGCGCCGTACATAGCCAGGCCGCCGGCGCGGGGCAAGGGTTTAGTTTGGAGGTTGCCGGGGTGGTTGGGGGATGGGTAGTCGATGAGGTCAAACCGCCTGGCTATCCAGAGAGCTAGTGGAGTGAGGGCGATGGTAAGAATGGCTCCTAGGAGGAGGACGAGCAGGTAGGACATTGTTGGGATTATACTATGTTGAAGGCGGCAAGGCAGCTAGGATGCTAGGCAGCTAGGCAGCAAGGTAGCTAGGCGGCTAGAGAGTTTTGAATAATGGGTTGCGGGTGTGTCATGCTCGAAGGGAATAGAATGCCGTAGCGGTTAGAAGGTTGAAGGTTGAAGGTTGAAGGTTGAAGGGTGAAGGGTGAAGGGCTCTGTTTGTTGTCATTCTCAACTCGACCCCGATTAAATCGGGGTGAATTGAGAATCCCCCTTTAAAGGTTATTAGTTATTGGTTACTTGGTTACTTGGATTGGGATTATGATATGCGATG
>CAZHWT010000043.1:0-8065 GCA_964536215.1 uncultured Candidatus Saccharibacteria bacterium | reverse complement strand
CCGGCAGTAAAGCCGAGCTTGCCTACTCGCCCCTCGCCATGCGACAATACCACCAGCATGGAACAAACCATCTTTACCCAGCTCACCCTCGTCCTCGTTTTGGTCGCTGGTGTCTCCTTAATAATGCGCTTGCTCCGTCAACCCCTCATCATGGGGTACATTCTGACCGGCATCCTGGTCGGACCTAGCGTACTTAACCTCATCCATCAAAAAGAAGCCTTTGGCTCATTCAGCCAAATCGGCATCACCCTTTTATTATTTATCATCGGACTCGGCCTTAACCCCGGCGTCATCAAAAGCTTGGGCAAACCAGTCATCCTAACCGCTGCCTCCATCCTATTACTCGTTGGTAGTGCCGGTTTTATCACCAGCGAACTCCTCGGCTTTCACATCAAAGAAGGCCTCATCATGGGCATTGCCCTCTTCTTTAGCAGCACCATCATTATCCTCAAGGTCATCTCCGACAAACACGAACTCTCCCGCCTTTATGCCCAGATCTCCATCGGCGTTATTGTCCTAGACGACGTCGTGGCCACCTTGGCTCTCCTGGTCGTAGCCGCTGCCGGCACGGCTGGCGGACTCTTCTTCGGCGACTTTGTCCTACTAGCCCTCAAAGGCGTGGGCCTAGCCCTAGGCCTCTACATTGTCGGCAGCAAAATCATGCCCCGGCTCAGCAAATTTTTTGCCCACTCTCAGGAACTACTCTTCCTCTTCACTGTCGCCTGGGGCTTTGGCGTCTCCAGCCTCTTCCACGTCGTCGGCTATTCCCACGAAGTCGGCGCCCTCTTCGCCGGTATCAGCCTAGCCTCCTTACCCTACGCCACCCAGATGGGTGCCCGGCTCAAGCCCTTGCGCGATTTTTTCATCGTCCTCTTCTTTGTCTCCTTAGGCGAAACCTTTGCCTTTACCCAACTCTCCTCCAGCCTAGTCCCAGCCCTAATCCTCTCTGTCATTGTCATCCTAGGCAAACCACTCTTCGTCATGGCCACCCTCGGATCCATGGGCTATACCCGCCTAACCAGCTTTAAAGCCGCCATCCACCTATCTCAAATCAGTGAATTCTCCATCATTCTGGTCGTCTTTGCCAACAGCGTCGGACTGGTCAGCTCATCAGCCTTGGCCATTATCACTTTGGTCGCTATCATCACTATTGGTGTTTCTACTTACCTGATGAAGTATGATGACGTCCTATATAAACAATTTAAAAACGTCCTCGGCCTGTTTGAGCGCCAAAATATTAAAGAGAAAAAACAAAAACCCGCCCTCTACGACGCCATTTTATTTGGCTATCACAAAGGCGGCCACGAATTCCTTCAAACCTTCCGCCAGCTCAACAAACGCTACCTAGTCGTCGACTACGACCCGGAGGTCATTGAAAGCCTCGAAACCCAGGGTATCCGTCACGCCTACGGCGACACCACTGACACCGAGTTCCTAGAAGAAATCAACGTCGCTAAAGCCAAGCTGATCGTCTGCACTATTACCGACACCCGCATCAACCAAGAACTACTCAAATACCTGCGTCAGCACAACCCCGACGCCGCTTTTATTTGCCACGCCGAAAGCTACGACGAAGCCATCAACCTCTACCAAATGGGTGCCTCCTACGTTATGCTGCCCCACTTCCTAGGTAGCGAGCGTATCAGTACTTTTATTAAAAATCACGGCATCGACAAAACTGCCTTTGAGCACTACCGCCAAAAGCACCTCACCTCCCTGGACGAAAAAGCCCTCCTCAACCCGGATTTTGGCATCAACAATTAAGCTTCAAGACACAAGAGTCCAAACATCCAACAAAGACGCAAAGAATAAGCTCCAAGTTATTCCTTGCGTCTTTATAATTCCCTTGTCATTTGGACTCTTGCCACGTGGCATCTCTGTTTTGGCATTTGGACTCTTGTATCTTAAGCCTTTCACATGAATACTAAGCTAAAAAGCTTAGTATTCATGTGTCTCCACCGCTTCTTCCCGCTTAGCCCGGATAAAGTCCATCCAATGCTCAGCCAGATCCAGCATTAACTTAAATGGCGCTTCCAACAAGACATCTAAAATAAAAGCAAACACATTCATCTTGCCAAATTCTGCGCTCAGCCGGTGACCAATCTTTAAAAATGGTAAGGTCAAGAAGGTCATGGTTGCCTCAATGGCATTTTCCTTCTCCCTCACCACGCTAAACTCCTGGGCAATCTGCCGCACCCGGTAGGCAAAGAAAATCACCACACACATAAAGAACAAGAACAGCCCAATCCCCAAAATGCTAAAGTGCCAGCTATAAAGCAACCAGGCAACTATGCCAAAAATAACCAAATTGGTTAAGGTATAAAAAACAGAGTATCCTGCCGACATCGGCCGCTGCGCCTTATCCAGGTATACCGCCTCAGTCGACTCATCTCCCTCCAGCAAGTGCTTGACCCGAGCCTCAATCACACTAGTATTACGTTCTCCCGGGGTTCTAATGCTCAACCCCAAAATAGCCATAAAAATCGGTGGGGCCAACACATTCGTGGCTAACTGCGGCCAGTGCACCTCGCCAAACATAAACGAATCAAATGGCACTTCCAAAATTAACGCCATAGCCATCTTAGTAATCAGAATATAAATCATGCTGCGGACAATAGCCGTTCTTACCCGACCATGCAACGCCGCATACCGCCGCTGACAAACCTCATTAATCTTTGTCCGAATAAAGGCCCAATCTTCAATTCGCTGCTCAATCGTCGCCAAATTACCACGCACCACCTCATCAAAAGCTAAAAACGGCGGCGTATACCGCTTAATTGCTCTAGCCAAAACCTGAGCCTTGGGATGCAACAGTTGCACATCTATCTTTTCCCGCCAGCCAACAATATCATTAGCCGCCCCAGACACTTCCGATTCCGACATTTTTTTCCAGGCCGGAACATTCAACAAGAACAAATGATAAGTCAGCAATGTCCGGTCAGACTTAAGCAGAGTTCGGTGCACTGCTAGATACAACTGCACCGCTCGATCGTGCTCATCCAAGCCATGAATAACCAACCGCTCTAACAGCCACTGGTACATCAGTTCTGCCAAAGCATAGCTAGCCCGCCGTTCCACCAAAGCCTGCTCAATATCACAAGCGGCAATCCCTAGTACCCAATCCTGCCAATCAGCCGCATTCTTCCGCTTAGCCACTGCCTCATACAAAGCAGCATACTTCTTCAATAATGCTTCTATAGCAATAACCTTCTCCTGAGGCACTGCATCATTAGGCAAATAACGGGCCCAAATCAGCTCCCGTACTAAGGCACTAGCCAATGGGTCATAGTTCCACAACGGTTGCAGGCGACGCTTTAAAATCCGCTTAATCGCACTCCTCAGCAACACATGATCTTCGCGATACTCCACACTATTGCGCAGCTTTTCGTAAGCAAACGCCAACACCCCCAACCCTTCGCTCACTCCTACCGTCGGTTGATTACCAGTCGCAGCCTTAGCGGAATACCGCTCCATAGCCGACAAATAGCGCTGCACTAAAGGAGAAATGCTAGGCGCACCCGACTGTGGAGACTCAACCTCCGTTTCCGGCAGTAAGTCATGTCGCACAAATTGTCCTCGAGGGGTTTCCGTTTCCATACCAATCTATGGTACCACACAGCACAGCTCAGTGGAGCTATGCGAACCTATCGTTAATCGCGTAATTCGTCTACACCCACCCACCCTTGTCCACCCCGCCAGGATCGGAACTCACTACAATATGAGCATTCTTGGACTCTCAGCGGACCTGGGAAAATGGCCTATTGAAACAGATCCTCATCCTGCCATCCAGCGATAAAGTCGCGAGCCATCCAGCCGACTCCACCTCGGCGTGCCGTCCAGTCCCGATATTATCGGGACGAGCACTCCTACAATCCTCGCCAACAGCGCACTCCCGACTTGTCGACCCTCTACTGTCCGGCCGCGCCGGACGGGCCTGTCTTCAGCAGACTATTTAACCTCCACCTTGACCGTAATACGAGACTCAATCGATGGTAGGTGGTAAAACGGCCCCGGCAACTTAGGCGATAAGGTAATATCGTATCCATGCAGGTTAGGCTGACTCTTTAAATACTCTTGTACCACGCTCGGATTCTTGCCTGCAATCTGCTTACGCATTGCGTCAGTGTCCACATCAGGGATTACCTGCGCCGTATACGTAGACGTTATATGCACCACCCCATCGTCATCAGTGCTAATAACCCGATTGTTCACCTTGCTGTGCTCTGTGTCCAACGTATATCCATCCGGCACCTTACCCTCAATTTCTTTATCCAACATCGACTGAATATCCTGAGGATTAATTGACATACTCGTTGCCGTCACTTCCAAGGTCAAGCTAAACTCGCTCGCCTCAGCTCCAACCGCCTGACTAAATTCCTTAGTCGTTACCTCCAGCTTAGTCGCCTCGTCCAGCAACTGTCGGCCCGACGTCACCTTAGCCTGCAGTGCTTTAGTCGCTTCCTCTTCAACGTCTGACTCCAACGACTCCAATGCCTGGTTTTGATCCTCTTCGGTTACAACTGACACTTCCTTCTTGGTGCCACCGCTAAACTCCTCGTCGTTACGCCCAGAATAACTACTGTCATCAAACTTGCCTATCGCAAACGTGCTCTTTACTTCCACATTGTACTTGCTGCCAATATCAGCAGCCACTACAGATACATCTGCCGATCCAGGCGTCGTCTTAGTCGTCATTTCCAGCGTATCAGGGTCAATACCAGTCGTCGTCGTAGCCGCTTCTACAGTGATAGTCTTTGAAGTCAAAAACTGCAACCCATCCGTAGCCACTATGGTCCCAGCTACAAAACGCTTATCCTGATTAGTCTTGTTGTAAATCGTTACAGTGCCGCTCGCCTTAGTCCCAACATCTTTCTTGCCCGTCGCTTCAAAAGTCTGGGACTTACTGGCCGTTGCTTCAATCTGGTTTCCTGGTACCGTCAAGCTACTAGCATCCGCCTCTGTCGCTTGTGGATCCACCGTCACATTCAAATCCCGATCTAATAACTGCTTCTCAGCATATACAGTAACCGTGGCCGTCGGAATATAATAGGCAAATGCCCACATTCCTCCAAACGCCACCAGCAGCAAAGCCACTACCCCCGCTAAAATCCATTTGGCATTTTTGCCACTCAATCTAGATTTCCAGCCAGCAGAGGAGTGAGGGGTATTTGTAGAACTTGAAACTGGACGCTGGACGCTGGACGCTGGACGCTCGTCATCAACCACAACACTACTAGATTCGGGACTCGGAACTCGGGACTCGGAACTCTCATCTCTGCCTACGTCTGTCATCCCCAAAGCCGCTACATCTGCCCCCGCCATAAAACCATGTTCTGGCACCCCTTCTTCCGACCCGGTGACTTCCAAGCCCACCCGTCGGGACAAGCGTAAAATTTGACCGCTATCACTAGTTACCACCAACTTTTTACCCATCCGCCGCCCCTCATCAGCCAAAACCTGCAGACCAATCACGCCTTGAGCCACAATCGACTTATCTGGGATAACCAGGCGAATCGTCTCGGCGTGATTATCCTTAATCCGGGCCAAAAGCGCACCTAACTCTTCTTGGGGCAGTAAATGTATTGTCGCGGTTGACGAGTGATTCATAACCTATCCTTAGTTAGCAAATTGCTTAAGTGTTTTCTGAAACGTATCGGCTACAGCAGCATCATCCAGATACTGCTTGCCAATCAGCATGGCCAAACTAGCTAACACCGTGTCGGCCGGTTGCAAAGAATGCGATAAATCCATCAACTGGCCGAACGCATCCAGTTCTAATCGTTCAACAGCTGGCTTGGCCGCAAAGCCCAGCCGTTCCCAGCTAAAACGCTCCAGCTCTTTGGATAACTCTGGCAGTAGGCTGCCGCCGCCAGTAATATACACAGTTTCAGGCAGCTGGCCTTGAGCTTGCAGCGAAATCATGGCCAACTTAAACGCCTTTAGCCATACCCCCATCTCTCGCTCTACCACTCGTTGCAACTTATGCCGCTGCGTTTCATTTATCTTGCCGTTGGCAAACTCTTGCTTAAGACCTTCTGCCTCATCCACTGGCACAGACAGCGCTTCAGCCACCGCCGCCGTCACCGCCCGACCGGCCACCGGAAAGTGGGCACTACCAGTTACAATGCCGTGCTGCACTAGACTAACAGACGTTGTCCCCGCCCCTACGTCCACCAGCAAAGCCGTCACTTGCTGTGGCTTGACCGCTCCAGCCACTAACGCCTGGGCCAAAGCATACGGCTCACTAGCCAAAGCCGCCAAATCTACATTTAAATCAGTCAACATTTTCTGCATCGCCACCAACGTAGAAGACGACACGTAGGCATTAAACAAACCTATCTCAATCTCTTTACCGCTAAAGCCAACTGGGGAGGCCAACGCATACCCATCCAGACTAATCGAAGTCAGAGCCGAATTAACCAGTCGCACATCCTCTCTATTCACCGCCATTTGCTCACTAGCATCAGTCTCCGCATCGCCCAAAGCCGACTGCACCACCTGCTGCAAAATTACCTCTAGCTCTTTAGCATCAATTTTAGAATGCGGATCAGTCCGGTTTACGTGCGCCAAAGTCGTCACCCCGCTCACCAGTGCTCCACCTAGGCCTAATACCATCTGATCAGAAGTAACGCCGGCCTGCTGACTGGCTCGGCTAATCACCTCATCCATCCGCCCAATCAAAGTAGTCAAGTTACCAATCATTCCACCCCACATAGCCCCAGACTCTTGAGCTAATTCAGCCTTGCCCAACACTGCCACCTGTCGCTCCCTAATCTCCACAATCGCCGCTCGAATCATCGACGATCCCACATCAACCACGACATAAACATCAGAGCCAGAATTACCACGCTTCGGCAGCAATTCATTCAATTTTGGTAAGGAAATCTTGGGCAGATTCATATTCAAAAGGTCAAAATTCAAAAGGCAGAAGGCAAAAGGTACTCACCTCACAGACTTCTATTCTAAACTGCCAGCCAAAAAGACACAAGCGGAACCGATGGAAGATTCTGGCATTAGGTTCTAGGTTTTAGGTTTTAGGTTTGAGGTTTGGGTTCTGGATTTTAGATTCTAGATTCTATTTTCTAGATTCTATTTTCTAGAAAAAGCCTACTTCAGCCCGCCCGTACGTACATATGTACGTACTCGTGTACGTACATGACCCCTTTATCTCTGAAACCAAATCGGACCTTCCAAGTCCTTATCTCAGAGGACCTAGCTTGCCCTGAACTTTTTAGCGCAAATTGCGCACTTTCCAGATGACGTGCCAACCGGAGCGACAATCATCCGGCTTTAGGAGCTTAGCAGTTCACAGATTCTAGCTCTAAGAAACACAACTCTTAGCAGCCTCTTAGGAATCGTCATGGCAAAAGCAATGTTCACCATTAACAACAACTTCCATTGTCTTAAGAATAAGAAGGGCTCCTACAAACAGTTGTAAGAGCCCATTCCGCAGTGATGAACTTACTCATTTGGGGACTAAGGCCCCTCACAAATAAACCTCTCTACGGTATGTGGTTATCGAGCGGCCTCACCCAAGTAAACCGAGGCACAGGTTGACCATCCAGGACTACCATGTCGATGAACATGGCCATTGGTCTTACCCACGCGATTTGACCAGGCAAAGCATCTATCGCCCGGTACAGCACCAAAATCTCACCCGTCTCAGTGTGCTGCGCTAAACCGTCAACCTGATACAACCCACCTTTAAAGTGACGATATACCCCCGGCGGGACAGCGTGTGTCTCATGGACAGGCAATGGTGGGTGCAATCTCATGCGGACCTGATATGATGTCAAGCCCTCCCAGCGTTCTCCAGAGACACGCGCAATTCCCATATACTCTTGCCATCGTGCGCACGAATCACAATACGCCGCCAGAATATTGCCATTCGGGCCAGTCCGCACCATCGTTACGGGACCATCGCAGGGATCAGTAGCGCAGTGCAATGCCGTAGCTGTAGTCGTAGCCGTGTCCGTCTCCATATCGTTCTCCTCGTCTCTCGACCTCTAGCCAGAACCAATTTTCTGGCCAGAGGAAAAAGACGCAAGCCCTGCCGATACAAAGA
>CAZHWT010000042.1:275-8122 GCA_964536215.1 uncultured Candidatus Saccharibacteria bacterium | reverse complement strand
AAATAAATTGCCATTTAAATGGCAATTTATTGTAGATCGTTAATCGTCTATCGTAGATCGCAAATCGCAAATCGCAAATCGTTTATCGTCTATCGTAGATCGTAAGCCCCGATTGAGTCGGGGTAAATCGTTTTACTTTTTGTCATTCTCGACCTGATCGAGAATCCCCACGCTGGAATGTACGTACATATGTACGTACGTCTCTTCGTTTGTTCGATACTTCGTTATTCAAAAGCTCGTCTTCCCCCTTACTCCTGCCACCATACCTTCCCGCTCTTGTGCTTGCCTGTCAGGGTACGGTAGAGTATATGGTATGGATAGGTACGTGCGCAGCCTGTGGGCTGCAGTTGTTGGTTCATGGTTCATTCCTCCCCTAGCGGGGCGGACAGGGGTTTATAGTCGATGGTTCTTTCACATTGGTGCGAGGAGGTGGAGTCGACGTGGCAATCCAGGCCAGACCGCTTCTCACCTTGGAAGATTCTTCGGCAAGCCTCAGAATGACACGAATGGTGCTATCCTCGCAGCGGTAGGAAGTGGATTCTCGATCGGGTCGAGAATGACACGAACGCGTACGTATAGTACGTCTGACTCCCACCCTCACGTCATCCTGAGCCATAGCGAAGGATCTTCCACTAAGAGATGGTCTCACCTTGGAAGCCTCTTCGCTCCGTTTAGAATGACACCACCTTTCGTCATTGCGAGGAACGAAGTGACGCGGCAATCTAGGGCGATGGACAATGTGACTGGATTGCCACGACGGCTGGGCCGACTCGCAATGACGGGAAGTGGATTCTCGATCGGGTCGAGAATGACACGAATTAGAACCTGGACGCGTACGTTGCTGCCTAGTCCCTCTATTCGTAAGCTGGTAGTCATTGGACTAGCAGCTCTACTGGTTGCAACGACCCTTGTGCCCATCTTGAACTTTATCCAACCAAACCAAGTACAGGCGGCCTGGTATAACGAAGACTGGACGTTTAGGAAAGGGATTACTGTTACCCATGGGAGCGATGAAGCTAATGTGTATACAACCGTGGAGATGGATACGTCGGACACTTCCAGGTTTAAGAATGATTGTTCAGACCTTAGATTCACTGACTACAACGGGACAGTAATTCCCTACCATATTGTGTCTGGGTGTGGGACGAGTGAGACAGAAGTTCAACTATTGTTTGGCACACTCCCCCAAGGAGAACAGACAGTGTATGTCTATTATGGCAATGAGTCGGCAAGTGATGTACGAGTTAGGGATAGTTTTAATAATGAAGCCACAGGTGTTACGGCCACACTGGGAACAGAAGAATCCTCTCAAGGACCTGTGGCTGCGTGGAAGTTTGATGAAGGGTATGGGACTACGGCACATGATTCGGCAAATACTCACAATGGGACGATTAGTGGAGCTACTTGGCAATCTGAGGAGATGTGTCCGAGTGGGAAGTGTTTGCGATTTGATGGGGCTCCAAATGGTATTTCGGTCCCTAATAGCGACAAGCTAAACTTTACTAATGGTTTTACGCTTTCGGCTTGGATTAAGTTAAATGCTCTTCCGGCGCCGGTTTATAACAGTACATCTGGCAACTTTAATATTATTGCAAAGCAAATTTGGCCCAATACAGGGTATCGGCTATTTATTAACGGAGGCGGGGGTAATCAACTTACTCTCGAGATTGGGAGTGGGTCGAGTGCACAGAGTGTTAAGGGTGAGGCCACCAGATTTACAAGTGCTGATCTAAATGAGTGGAAACATGTCGCCGTTAGCTACTCTTCGGAGCGCATCACATTGTACATTAATGGCAAAGAAAAAGTATCAACCGCTTCGGTCATAACCAGCCTTGCTAACACATCTAGCATACTTGCTATTGGAAGGCATTCAAACGGTGGAGAGTACTTTAACGGCTCAATTGATGAGCCTAAAGCCTATAATTACGCTCGCTCCCAGCAGCAGATCCAGCAGGATTATGTAACCGGCATGCAATCGCTTAATCAACAACAGGCTAATTTGTCTAATGGGTTGGTGGGGTATTGGAAGATGGATGAATCAAGTTGGGATGGGGCAACGGGAGAGGTTAAGGATGCTTCTGGGAATGGGAATGATGGACAAGCGGTGAATGGGACAGCAGTAGGAGGCGGGAAGTTTGGTAATGGGGGGAGTTTTGATGGGGTGGATGATTATGTTCATCTTGATTCCCAGATAACGCTTGGCAGTAGTTTAACCTACTCATTTTGGCTTAATGCTGACACCGGGATTACAGGTCAACTGGATGTTATTGGTTGCTCTGGAGCGCAAGTGTATGTTCAGACAAATGGTATTAGCGCTGGTTACTGCGGTAATCCTGCTTCTCAGTTTACAGTGGCTTCAACTCTTGGGGAGTGGCGGTTCGTAACGGTCGTTTTTGACGGGTTCTCGAGTCGAAAAATATACATAAATGGTAATTTGAGTGGAACCAATACTGCTATAGTGAGTGGAAATACTGCTGTCGGAGATATAGGAGCTAGAAGTTTATCAGATACGCGTAAGTACGAAGGCTTACTAGACGAATTTAGAATCTATAACCGAGCATTAACATCAACTGAAGTTCAACAGTTGTACAGTTATGCTCCTAAACCGGTGGCGTACTATGATTTTGAAGAAGGGTCGGGTGGGTCTGTGTTTGATAAGTCGGGGAATGGGCATACGGGGACGTGGAGTGGTACGGGTAGTAGATATGTAAATGGACGTGTAGGCAAGGCTGGGTTCTTTAATGGAAGTGATGCCAGTATTGATGTGACTGGCAAAACTATATTGTCGAATGTTGCGGCATATACGGTTACATTTTGGATAAAGGCTGAAGTACAACCCTCCAATTGGCGGCGCATTATTTCTACTCCAGGCTATAGCAGTCCAGGTGATGATGAGCCGCATATATTCTTTACATCGGATGGCACGAATGGATTATACGGTAGGCTGGGAGGTACAAATGATGCTTGGGTTACCTCTAGCGGAAGTCTTGTTGATTTAACTAATAAGTGGGAGCATGTTGCTATTACCATTGATGCGTCTGGGCAGCAGATTAGTTATATTAATGGAAACCTATCGTCAACCATAACTAAAACAGGGCATGATGCTATTAGTTTAGACACTTTGTTTATTGGTTCTAACGGCACGGGAGGTTATTTTCTAAAGGGTCTTTTGGATGAGGTTAAGATGTATAACTACGTTCGCACTCCAGGTCAGATTGTGCAGGATATGCAGGCGGGACAGTTGGCGGCGGATTCGCCTCTGGGGTATTGGAAGTTTGATGAAGGACAGGGGACGGTGGCGCACGACTTTTCTGGCCTAAACAATACAGGGACACTTAGCTGTGTTGGCGCCGACTGCATTCTACCTCAATGGCAAGACGGAATTAATGGTACCAGCTTATACTTTGACGGAACAAATGCAAGCCATAATAGTATGGTGGTCGTTGACTACAGCGGAGTGCATGCTATGAATGACCTGACAATTAGCGGGTGGATCAAACCTTCTTCTGCATATGCCGACGCTTCGGCTGGGACATTTATTCGTTTGGGCGGGGGCACAGATCAGGAGTACAAACTTGCATACCGCCCTGCGGTCCAAGCTATTAGTTTTTATTGGTATGATGGTGCGTTTAAGCGCGCAGATGCTCCTGCGAATAGCATTCCCTTTGATACGTGGAGTCAGATTACTGTTGTAAGAAAAGGATTACAGGTATTCTTTTATTCGCGTGGTCAATTGCTGTCTACCAGCCCAGTTACACTTCCTATCAATCAGGCAGCCACCAGCCTTACATTTGGTAGAACATACGGCACTGGAGTGAATGAAGATTACTCAGGAAGTATAGATGAGCTAAAAGTTTATAATTCCGCATTAACTCCACAAGATATTCTTGTCGACTATAACCAATCTTCGGGGAGTGTTGTTGGCAGTACATCTACTGAATCAACCACCTCCGGGACTGGGCAGAGTGCTACTAAACCGTCAAATTCGGCGGGGAATAAGTACTGTGTGCCGGGCTCGACTGAATTTTGTGCTAAGCCGGTGGGAGAGTGGGAGTTTGAGGAAGGTAGTGGAGCTGCGACCAAAGACACTTCAATTAATGGTAACAATGGCACCTTATTTGAAGCTGTGTGGTCGAATGGTAAATATGGATCGGGGGTAGATTTTAGTAAGAGTAGTACATCATATATTCAGCCAGTTAGTCATTTAAGTGACTTAATTGGGGATAATCAGTCTTTTACGGTCGAGGCATGGGTTTACCCAAGCAGTACGGGGTCGACGCAAGGTATTATTGGTTCTGGAAATATTAATGGCAATGGGGTAAATCCCTTGTATATAACTGCTTCCGGTGCCATAGGGTATTACATGTACGGGATTGGCGGCAATGTGGCTGAAAGTAAGATTGTTTCTAAAGAATCCTGGCATCATGGAGTGATGGCGTATGATGCACTTAGAGAGGAAATAAGCTTTTACGTTGATGGGCAGATGGTTTCGACCAAGGCTGTTCCAGGAGGCATATTTAGCTGGTCAGCTTATGGGTTAGTAATTGGAAATACAGTCTGGAAAACGACTGCCTTTTCAGGGTCAATGGATCAGGTTATAGTTTATAACTATACTCGCACTCCCACTCAAGTTGCTTGGGATTATAACTACGGCAAACCGATTGCGCAGTATAAGTTTGATGAATGTAGTGGATCAACTATTCATGACTCATCAGAGCATGGGTTGGATGGAGTGTTGAGCTTAGGAAGTGGCGGGACAACGACGGTTGGAAATTGTGAGAATGCGACCGGTGCTTGGGGCATGGCAAAGAGTGGGAAGTATAACTCGGCCATGAGTTTTGATGGGGTGGATGATGCAGTAACAATTGCAAATTCTGGTAATGTGCTTAATTTGACCCGGAATTACTCTTTGTCCGTGTGGGTGAAGTCGAGCAACTATGTTGGTATCCGTTCTGTTTTGGCTAAAAGAACAGTCAATTCTGCTTCCCCTTACGTTATTCAGATTAGCAACCATTTGGTTCAGTATCACTTTTATGGTCAGGATAGCGCGTGGCATTCCTACCTTGTCGATTCTAATAACGAGTGCCGCTTAGTAGAGAATGAGTGGTCTCATATTGCCGTGACGTTTAGTTTGGATAATAATCTGGTCGGAGTTTATGTGAATAGTAGATTGTGTGGCGGTGGTTCAAACAGCGTAGCGCCTATTAATACTAATAATGAGAATCTATCCATTGGACGCGATTATGCTTATCCTGGCATTGAGGGTCAAATTGATGACGTGCAGTTATTTAACTATGCGTTGACGGATACTCAGATTAAGACGTTGTATAACGGTGGAGCGGTGAGGTGGGGGCAATAAATAGCCATTTAAATGGCTATTTATTGCAAATCGTAAATCGTTAATCGTAGATCGACTCTTTACTGTCATTCTCAGCTCGACTGAGAATCGGATTCTCGATCGGGTCGAGAATGACAATGTGGGATATACTTATACGTGTACGTACATATGTACGTACTATTCTTACAGCTTTTCTAAATTGGTGTTGGTGAGCTGTTTGAGTAGGTAGTCTAGCTTGGAATCGTTGGGGAAGGTGAATTCGACTTTGACGCGTTTTTTAGTTTTGGTGATTTTTGTTTTACAGTCTAGTTTGGCGGAGAAAGTGTCTTCAATTTTAGCTAGCGTTTGCCCGCCGATTTTTTTAGCTTCATCATTAAAAAGAACGCGTTGGTTTTGGAGTTCTTCTTGCTGATAGCGGCGACAGAGCTCTTCGGTTTGGGCAATAGACAGGCGCTTTTTAATTACCTGCGTATAGGCTTCAAAGATGGTGTTGGTGTCATTTAGTCCGACCAAAGCTTTAGCATGACCTTCTTGTAGCTTGCCATCCAAAATAGCTTGCTTAAGAGCGTCTGGTAGCCGTAACAAGCGCATCCGGTTGGAAATGGTGGGGATAGCCAGACCGACTTTTTCACTGATTTGCTGCAGGCTGAGGCCAAATTCGTCGGAAAGTCGCTTGTAGCCAGCCCCTTCCTCTAGGACGTTTAAGTCTTCGCGTTGCAGGTTCTCCACGATAGAGAGTACCAGCATTTCTTTTTGGTTAACCTTTTTGATGATAGCTGGAACTTGCTTAAGACCGGCAATTTTGGCAGCCCGCCAACGGCGTTCACCGGCAATGATTTGATAGCCAGCTGGTGTATCTGCCACGACGATGGGTTCTAAAATACCATTGGCTTTGATCGATTCGGCTAACTCTTTGAGCGGCCCTTGGGCCATAGCTCCCCGTGGCTGGAGCGGGTTGGGAGAGATAGCATCGTGGTCGAGGTGAAGAAATTGATCAGGCATGGAAATATAATAGCAAAATTGTGGAAAATTGGGTAGGGGCATCATCGCCTTTGGCGATGATGGTTAATCGTTAATCGTAAATCGCACCTCTTCCTAGCTTTCTGTCATTCTTGACCAGACCCCTATTTAATTTGATATGAATGACTGCGCCAGACAAGCAATCTGGATATGACCTATTTGTTGTTTTACAGAGATAAAATAGGCTATGTACGTACACGTGTATGTACATAGCCTATAAAAGCTAAGGTATGGTTTGATTTTTATTTGGAGCCGGATGTTCCTTCTAGATGTCGCAGGATGAGGAGAATGGCGTCAAGATCTGTAGTGTTACCAGCTAAGGCTTTATTTCTGAAGATGTCCAGATCTAGCAATTCTATTTCCAAATATTCTGCCTGATCGAGATGAGGGTCTTGAGTTTTGTGGCAGTTCTCAATCAGGTAAATAAATTTCTGTCCAGTAGAGTAGGCCGAAAAATAGCAACTACCGATAGGCTTGATATCGCCTTGATAGCCAGTTTCTTCTAGCAGTTCACGATGCATGGCTTCGATTGGGTCTTCGTTGGGATTAATAAAGCCGCTGATTAGCTCGTTAAAGACTTTTTCGGGCCCGGGCCGGAAATGTTTAGCAGTAATGACTTGCCTGTCAGGCGTTAATGCCATAGCCGTGGCTACATTGCCATCGTGGTACAGATCGAAGTCTTCAACTTGACCATTGGGGAACTGGAATTTTCGCTTAATCAGACGACGATAGCCGGCTTTGTAGGGTTCTTCGGCAAGCTTTTTCCAGACTAGCTCCATAGGGGAATCCTTTATTTATAGTCGGCGTGGGCGACGAAGCCAAAGTCGGGGATGGGCCAGTAGACGAAGAAGGCGCGGCCAACTAAGTCTTTCTTATCCAAGAAGCCCCAGGAGCGGGAATCGTAAGAAGCATTGCGATTATCGCCCATGACTATATACTCGTTTTTGGGGATAGAAATGGTTTCGCCTTCAGGAATAAAGGTCCGCCCTTCGGTAACAACTTGGTTGGCTATATACTCTTCGTGGAGAGTGTAGCCGTCAGGATGCTCTTTGTTAAAGATGATAACCTGATTGTTATCGATCTTAATTTTCTCTCCGGGTAAACCAATGATTCGCTTGATAAATTGAACACTTTTATCGTCAGGGCTTTTAAGAACAACGACGTCGCCGCGCTGGGGCTCACCTAGCCAGTTGTAAATTTTGCTAGTGAGAATATATTCGCCATCATGGTAGTTGGGCATCATGGATTCACCTTTAACCAAATGTGGCTGAGCAATAAAGTTGTAGATAACAAAAAAAATGACCAGGGCGATGGCAATCGTTTCTAGGGCATCGAGCCAAAAACTTTTAGCCCCTTTTGGTTTGAGAATTTCCTCTGCTTGATTGTTTGCTGGGAGTTCTTGAGGGAGTGGATGAATGTCTGGTTGAGTATTGGTTGGTAGTTCCATAAGAGTATGTCCGGATAACAGAGGTATTATACTTCAATTAGT
>CAZHWT010000042.1:0-175 GCA_964536215.1 uncultured Candidatus Saccharibacteria bacterium | reverse complement strand
GGGTAGTGGGTAGTGGGTAGTGGGTAGTGGGTAGTGGGTAGTGGGTAGTGGGTAGTGGGTAGCGGGGATTAAGTTTACGATTGTCGATTTGGCTTACTGGTGGATTCGACAGGATTTGAACCTGTGACCTCACGAATGTGAATCGTGCGCTCTAACCAGCTGAGCTACGAATCCA
>CAZHWT010000041.1:0-8598 GCA_964536215.1 uncultured Candidatus Saccharibacteria bacterium | reverse complement strand
GAGACATAGATTCTCATCTTGCGCACAGATAGCTTCTGCGATAAAATAGCGCAGAAGTTCAAGGAGTAAGGCACAAGAGTCCAAGAGCCAAACAAAGACTTACGCTGCAATATTCAACCTTACTGCTTGCATCTTATATTGTTAGTTAAGTTGGCGTTTGTGCCTTGATCGTTTAGCGTAGCAGCGCTCGCGCGGGATTCGTATAGTGGTAGTATGACACCCTTCCAAGGTGACGGCACCAGTTCGATTCTGGTATCCCGCTCCAAAGGCCCATGAGTGAATTTTGTTCATTCGTGGGCCTTTGGAATGAGTTAATAAATTGGGCTTTTAGTTCGCTATTTAGGGGAGCTCTATGGGATTTGCGGCAGGCAAAAACCATAGTGCGGACTAAATACATCGCAACGCGAGCTCTGGTATCCCGCTCCAAAGGCCCATGAGTGAATTTTGTTCATTCGTGGGCCTTTGGAATTTCGGAACCCAATTCCTACCTTTAATCTATCATCCAAGCTTGACAATTTTTACTTGTGCCATTAGAATCGGAAAATCCTTCGCAATTTGGGCGGAGCGAACGTTTTTACTGGCTTCAGGAGGGATTCATGAGCCAGGGAATACAGAAGGCAGGTCCTCAGACTCTTCAGCGGCCAGATTGGCTCACTAACGAGACATTGGCTGGGCTGAAAGACAACTGGCAGCGAATGCTGGGGGCAGAACTTGGTAAGCCTGTTGACAGGCAAAAGGAAGAGACTATCAACCGTTTTCGGCTGCGGATTGAGATTGCCGAGCGCTTGCAATCCGACTCGGAGTGCATTGTTAGCACTCTCCAGTCAGCACAGGGCTGTGCTAAGCATCTGATTGACAATGTGGTCAATCATTTCTTGATGCTTTGGCGCTCGCTAGCCCCAAAGACCGTCGCCAGTCAGTAAAATAATTTTAGCCATCTGGCTATGCCCCCTTGCTATTCATACCTGGGGGCTTCTTTTTGCTTTGCTCATCCATATGGCTGATGGAATGATTATTTATGCAATGAGACACTTCTATGACTTAATCCAAGCTTATTGGGTTTGGCTTATAACAAGTTTATGCTTGGTTATTTGACATGAGATGCTGTACCTGCTATAATTGTAGCCCTATAGTAATTCAGTCGCTTTTTATAGCTTTCACAACTGAATGAATGGCCAGCGCCGAGTCAACTTTGGCAATTAATCCGGACGAGATCGGCTGCCACCTGAGTCATTCCTTTTCTTCCTTTTTTTCTTTTTATCACGTTTGTACTACCAGAAATGGCCGCCGCCCCTGCGACTACTTCCTGGTGAGACGAACGGGGTATCTCCTTAAACTACTGGACATATCTCCTCACCAGAAAGTAGCTGGTCGTATACCTCATTTGAAGCGACCACAATAACGACACTATGACCTTCCAAACCGAAGGTGGCGATGTACCGTTAGGGTGGGGACAGTTTGTGTTTTTCAACCGGGCTGTCCCAGCGAAAAAGAAAACTAAATCTAAATCGAAAAAGCAGCCGGCAGCTACTCCAGTACAGGTTCTGTTTGGGACTGTGCAACAGCGATTAGCTATTGGTATGCTAGCCTTAGTCAATCTTTCACTTATAGGCAATACTATGGTGAATGGTACCCAGGCTAATCAGGTCCAACAGGTTCGCGAGGTGCAGGCTATGGTAGCACCCACACCAGTGGCCGAGTCGGTTAAAATTCAGCCGGTGGCAGAACCAAAGGCGGTAACTGCGGCAATTACGGCCGTAGCTGCTACGCCCACTCCTACTCCGACTGCTCGAGTAGCAGCTGTAAGCGCTAGTCGCATTGTGACTACTCCTCAGGTCGGCAACTGGGACGCCTTGCTGCAACAGCACTTTGGTGGCAACTGGTTGCGGGCTAAAAAGGTGATGTTGTGTGAGTCGGGCGGCAACGCTCGGGCGGTTGGGCCACGCGACAGTCAGGGGTATAACCCAATTGGATTGTTCCAGATTAAGAACTTCCCTGGTCGGCCATCGACTACCGCATTAATGGATGCAGCTACTAACGTAGCCTGGGCAGCCAAAATGTCCGGTGCCGGATCCAACTGGCGAGCCTGGCAGTGTAAGCCGTAACAGGGCTGCAAGGCAGCTAGGTAGTAGCCAGATAGCAAGAATAACTACCCCAAAAGAGCGCTTCGGCGCTCTTTTGGGGTTTAAAGAGCTGTAAGTCTATTTCACAACTCACATCTCAGAATCAGTCATGGCGAGAAGCTAAAGCGACCTCGATACATTGAATACGTCTGGGCGAAAGCTCATTTGCTTTACTTGCAACCTTAGTCTCGAGTGTTACATTTTTGTGAAGTTATTTATATCTTCCTGGTCGCTTTTCAAGCCTGGCTGGCATCATAGTATTTCTCTTCAACTGTAACAATAGGCAGGGGATTCGTTTTTACCCAAAGCTCTCATCAATGCTGTAATGAAATATATGGCGATACTCTTTTTAAATAAAAAGATACCCCACCTTAAAAGAAGGTGGGGTATTAAATGGCGTTTTAGCGGGCGACGGTCAACACCATGCCGATGACCACAATAATCAAAAGTGGGACACCGATCCAGGGCACACCAATTGCCAGTAGAACGCACACGATCAGGGTAACGGCAGCAACAGTCATGGTAGGAGGCAGCGCGCTGACCAGTGCAATTACCGCCACTGCCGCTATGACTAGGTATAACAGAAAAGTAACTGGCCCCTCCAAGCGGCTTTTCGGAGTGGTCGGATTTCCGTACTCGTCAACATGCCAATAAGTATATTTGCCAGTTTCGTAGTCTTTAGTCCAGTACTCGGGCTTGCCATTGTTGCCAAGCCCCTCGACTAGATGACCATGCTTTGCCTCCCACTCCTTCCGCTTCTTCCACCGCTCCTCAAAAGATTGATCGTCTCTTGATGTCATTGGGCACCTCTCTCATGCCTAAAGTCAAATCGCTCACCTGAAAGGTGATGGTGAACTATATTTTTACTAGCACAGAGGCATTGTTGTGTCAAGGGAGGATAGCCTCTGGTCACGACCAATTTAATTAAGCCTACGCCTGCAAGCCTACACCTGCGAGGTGAAATAAGCTCACACCTAGGTTGCTTTACACTTTTCTGTAGCTCTTTAGTTACGTGAATTCACGCTTAGTTATACTGTATCCGCCATGTGCGAGGTGGAGATAAGCAAGCGATATGCTGTGTTAGGGGTGGAATTTGCTTGATACGATATACTATCTAGGATATACTGCGACGCGGTTGCGTGCGCCTGTAGCTCAGCTGCAACGGCTAAGCCGAATCGTCATCAATTCAGCCCCTCGCCCTAGCTAGCGCTCAAGTGCACTAACATAAAATGGCCAATAAACTGAATAACAGAGGTAGTTGTATATGCGCCTGTAGCTCAGCTGGATAGAGCAGGACGGTTCTAACGTCAAGGTCGGGAGTTCGAGTCTCTCCGGGCGCACCAATGATTGGTTGATTATTTTATTGTTACAATAAGGATATGATAAAGACTATACCAGCCGATTATATTGGTGAGTCTAACCTTGGCTATGCTATCGTGGCTCTACCTTCTGAGCAAACTAAGGCTGGCATCGTAGCCTTGCTGGATGACTTAACCAACGAGCTGCCAGGAATACTGTGGCGGATGCCGCCTGAGCAGATGCACCTTACTCTTTGTGAGATTATTCAGCCAAAAGCTTATACTCAAGACAAAGAGTGGCTCTATAATCTACCCCGACAAGAATATGAAAACACTCTGAGCGAAATCTTTTCAACCTTGCCTAGGTTTTCAATTATATTAGATATTACTGAGGCAAGCCCACAGGCTATAATTGCCCGCAGCAGTGACCCAACCAGCTTTAATAAAATTCGCACACAATTATCACAGAAAATGCAGCTTCCAGTTGAAACCAGAACCCCACCGGATATAATTCATAGCTCTATTGCAAGATACTTAAAGGAAACAGATCTTGATAAAGTGCAAGAAGCTCTAGGCAGGTACAATATATCTCTTAATGAAGATATAGCAGAGTTTAAGCTTCTGCGCACCACGGTTATGCCATTACAGGAATTTGAAATATTAAAAACTTACCCTTTAGCATAATAGGTTCCAACATAGTCCACTAGAGCACAGCAAAAACTTTATTTAACTGTTTGCAGTAAAGTATAAGTTGACTGATTACTGCTTACCGGTACCCCTTGTAATTTAACCTATAGCCTCATATAATACCGGCAATCGAAAGTTGCGATTCATCGCCATTCGCGTAAAGGAGAGAGCATGGCATCGATGACAGAGCGGGGAGTACCTGTATACGCTCCCAGTGGTGATTGGTTGCTGGTTCATGGAGTGCGGCTGGTAGATAACTCGGGCATGAATCATACCCGCAATTACATAGTCCTAGATCGAATCGACAAGACAAGCGTCGCCGTGGCCTATAAAGGCACAGGGTATGTTGCCTTGGAGGTGAATGAGAAGTTTAAGCAGCTGCACGACTATATCGCGCAGAAAATTGATACTGCGGCAACTAACGGTACCACCGCTGACTTACGGTCATTCAATGTTGAAGAGGGTGATCAATTTAACCCCATCCGGCTGATCAGAAAGTAGAGCCCTCGATACATAGCAGCTGGCACCCCGGTATAGGGGGTGCCACTATCATTAAGACTCATCGCTATTGGTTTAGATATAAATACTATTGAATATTGAACTACGAGCCCAACTGCTTTAGTATTAGTAAGTTCTATGCAAACGGTTATTTTTTCGGATACTCATTTGTCTAATCGGGTTTATCGTAAGAAATTTGCTTATCTTTTGTCAGTGATTGAGCCGGCGGATAGGGTAATTATTCTGGGAGACTTTTGGGATGGTTTTTTAACACCATTTGATAAGTTTTTAAAAAGCGGGTGGAGTAAACTTTTCCCCTTATTGCTCGAACGTCAAGCTGTTTATCTGTATGGTAACCATGACCGGCCACAATGGTGCGACGATCGGGTGAGCATGTTTTCAGTCCAACACGGCATGGAGCATAAGATACGCCTAGGCGGACACGAGTTGTACTTAACCCATGGACATACCGTTTTTACGTCTCTGGAGGACAAATATCCAGTATTAAATCACAGTATTCCATTGCGAATGGGTGCTAGCGTTGATATTCTGCACAAGCTGGTCTGGGGCAAACGTTTTATGCGCACCGACAACTCCATTAATGATCCGTCGCGAAAGTGGGTGGCCGACAAGTTGCCCGAACCCCAGATTCTCGTTTGCGGTCACAGTCATTTTCCTGAGATAGATCTATCAAACCGAATGATTAATACTGGGTTTATTGGTAGCGGGTATGGTAATTATTTGCGCATAATTGACGACCGGATTGAAAGCGTGCGGGAGCGGTACTAGCGAGAAGTGTGTGAGTATATAGTACCGGCATACTTATCCTTGTCACCTACAGATATTTAGTATCAGAATTGGCACCAGAATATTAAATCTATTGCACCATCCTTTGCATGATTTACAGAGATAAAAGTACTTATGTACGTACATGTGTACGTACATAAGTACGTACTTGTATTGTATTCAGCATTGGAACTAGAGTTCGGCCGTACATTGTACTTCATACCCTATACTTCCATTTTTAACTCATTATTCACGACTCTACCCATCTGGGTACTTAAGCTACTCTTGATTAGATTGGGGTAGCACATTAATTGCCCCTTATATGGTAAAGTACAGATATGGTTCCTGTACGAAATATATCTAACAAATCGATTGTGGCTGTTATTGTGGCGGTGGTGGGAATTATTACAGCAGTTGGGTTTTGGCTATTGAGTATTGCTGGAGCCAAGGCTGAACCCAAAATTGAACCGGGCCCAATCAGCACCTCGGGGACGATGGTTTGCCTGCCACATAAAGATACCTCTGGTCCGCAAACTATGGAGTGTGCGTATGGTTTGAAGGATGCGGAAGGTCAGTATTTTGGCTTGCATGGACTAGACCAAGAAAAGCTAATGGACGGCACGGTGACAATAAATAAGCACGTCACTGTTAGTGGGGACGTAACGCTACCATCGGCCAATGAGAAATACGGCATTGTGGGCAATATAGATATTTCCTCTATCGTTCCAGTTAATTAACTGGCATAACAGCCCTGCTGACTTCTGGAGCTGTCAGCCTCGACCCGATCGAGGATCCTTAGATTCTCAGTCGAGCTGAGAATGACAAGAAAATGGATAGCGCCTCTAGTATCACAAACTCTAGCCTAAATGCCACAGATACGATATAATCACCGACGTTAGAGATAGCTGTCAATCTTTTTCGGTTTAAAGTTTTATCTCTTTACATTTTGTTTTGGATCTTGGGTCTTGTATCTTTGATCTTGCCGCGTTGTGGTGGATGTAGCTCAGGGGTTAGAGCGCCTCTCTGTGGAAGAGGAGGTCGTGGGTTCGATTCCCATCATCCACCCCAGTAAACTTCACTTCATTACGCTTACATGGAAGTGGCGCAACGCTGGCTGGGAATAAGCGAAACTCGTGAGGTAGAGCTTATCCAATTAATCTAATTCAACTTCATAACTGCTGCCTCAATATATCAAGGTTCAGGTTCTCCACTTACGCTCTCGAAGGCAGGGTCCAACTCAGGGCGAATTATATGGCCATGCAGCCGACTTAAAAATCACAACTCAGGCAGCATAATGACACGCCTGGAAATCGATATACCAAGCGGTGCGCACTCTGTACTACAGAAACGTATGTAGCATTTAGCACCTTGGGCAAAACGCAAGCATTTGAAATATGCTTAAATCTTCAAATCAGCAAAAATCAACGAGTACGTGTAAAACTTTTAACCAAACAATCCGAGTGCTGGAATTAAAATTGGTAAGTTTCCAAGTAGGTGTAAAAACATGCACGCATAAAGATTCTTTCGCCAAACATAGAGCACATAAATCATTATGGTTCCAATGCCATGATACCAAAGCCATTCAATGCCAAAATAGGTCAAGTGGGGCAAGACAAAGATTATGAAACTTGTAGCAATAGCTAGCCAGGCTTGACCTGTTATTTCCCTCAAGCGCTCAATAACATACCCTCTAAAGAGAATTTCTTCGGTAATAGCTGCGGTTATGATTATGCCTAAAATTAGTGGTATAGGATAGCTGAGCAGCTCTGACATGCCCTGGTTTTCCCCTTGAGGAAAAAGTGTGTAAATTAGCCATGAGGTAGTTGTAGAAATGCCTAAGAACCATAAGGCCCATTCAAAATCTTTCTCTGAAGGCTTTGTCAGCAGTATTGAGGCAAGCCGCCTGCGCTCAATTACTAGGATATAAGCAAGCAGCAGGATTACAGCCAGCCAATTCCAAATTAGAGCTGCAGGCGGACCATCTGGGCCGATTTGCACGTTAAGAATATTAAATATTTTGATGATGTAGGAAGGAAGATACGCTATAGCCAGACCGACAGCGACTAATAACAAACTTCTGGCTGAGCTTACCGATGATTCAGTCCTGCTAGACATGCATCCATGTTAACACAATCTAGAATCAGAGCACATAATTGACTCCTGATTACATCAAGGTGCGATAACTGCTTAGCTCATCAACAACGGCTCGCTTCGGCTGGATCGGTGGTGGTGGATATAGCGCAGGGGTTAGAGCGCCTCTCTGTGGAAGAGGAGATCGTGGGTTCGATTCCCATCATCTGCGCGAGAAGCGAGAGCAAGTTGGGTACAATTATGTCCCTTTGGTGGGATGGAGCATCTGGATATTTTTACTTTAGGAATTAACCTATAGTCTTGACTTAATCGTATAGTTCTGTTATGATACGCGCATCTCAAATTTTGGAGAGGTTCCGACTTACAACGGAGGAAGATGTGGTTACTTCAGTCGTTCCTTGTAGTTTTATTCGCCACTCTGGTGGCACAATCTGCACCGAACCAGAGCACTCTCCGGAACAGATGCGTCGCCGCATCCTTCAGGGGACCGTTCAGTCGTTGGCAAAACTGTTTGCCTACAAGAACAGGCGATTCGAAGTTGTAATTCCGATCGCTTTTGCCGACTACCAGTATGACCGAGATTACTTCGGCGACCAGGATACGTCGTACGTAACTGTAAAGGGTCGATGGAAAGAAAATCGGGGAACTGGTCAGAGATATATCAACTCGGTTGAGATGTTCGGGCCGAGACAGGCAACTGGTGGCCAAGCGCGGGCAAAGTACCGCCTTGAACCGGATGGCGGGGTAATGTTCGTTTACGTGTGGGCAATCTCTAACCAGATGACTGCCCACATTGGCCAGGTGCTGAGGCGCATGGTGGAGTAGCTCTACTCCTAGCCCATACAATACAATCAAAATACAGGCGTGATCCGACCTTAGACTGGATCCGGCTCCCGCTTGGGGGCCGTTTTTATTTAATAACCTTCACTTCTTGAATTGTCATTGCGAGGAGCGATAGCGACGTGGCAATCTACCTCGGGTGGCTGTTCGGGCTAGATTGCCGCGCTACGCTCGCAATGACAGGTTTCGTAGTTTTGAAACGGGCTCAACATCTCTGCTGAAGGCACATTAAACTAAAGCGGAACAACCTCATGTAAACTAGTGAGTGTCAAACA
>CAZHWT010000040.1:6877-9016 GCA_964536215.1 uncultured Candidatus Saccharibacteria bacterium | reverse complement strand
TTATTGGCTATTGGCCATTAGTTTGTTCGCTTGTTCGAAGCTTCGTCTACTCGTCTACTCGTCGACGATGTTATTGGTTACTTAGTTACTTTCCACCAGAGGCGGACAGGAGTTACTTGGCTATTGGTTTGTTCGTTATTTGTCTATTCGTTATTCGTTCCCGTAATTCATACTTCACACCGCTCTCCCTTCCTGTCATTCTCGACCCGATCGAGAATCCCTGTGCCAGATGTACGTAAACGTGTACGTACACGTGTACGTACATTCTTTTGCTCGAGGTTTAGTTATTCGAATCAGTTTACCCCGATTTAATCTGGGTTTACGGTTTACGGTTTGCGGTTTGCAGTTTGCGATTAACGATTTACGATTAGCGATTAGCGATTAAGATGATTTGAGCACTAGTAGTGTTTATTTCTTGCGTCTTGAACCTTTGTTTGGCATTTGGACTCTTGCTCCTTGGCATTTAACTCGCCTACTTGCCTACTCGTAACTTCGTTTGTTCGATGCTTCGTTATTCGAATGTAGTTTACGATTCACGATTAACGATTAACGATTAACAACTAGCGACTAGCGACTAGCGATTCACAGTGAGCGATGAACTAAAATCCCCAACCATATCTGGATAAACCAATACCACAAGGCCTTCGCCATAAGACGAAGGCCTTGCTCAATTAGTTCAAGTGAATGATTACTGATGGTTATAGTAGCTCACACACTGGCCCTGATTACGGAATGAATTCCCCTCGGCATCAGTCAAAGTAAGGTACCCACCCTTCTTACAATCATCTTTTGACGTTGGCTGATTAGTCAGCTCAAAGTCGTAGGCCGTCTCATTAAAGGAGACTAAGTCAACTTCAACATTATAGCCAGGATTAAACGAGCCGATATTAACACCGAATCCCGTAACTACTGCCTCTGGACACATTGTCTGCAATTGAGACAAGGTGTAGAACGGAGCTCCGCCTGCTCCAGCTACGACCGCACCATTCGAACAGGTGACGCTGCGCGATGACCAGAACTGACCAGCATCAACGTCCCACTGCTGCCATGTGCCAGGCACAACTGGCCCCTGAGCCACATTCTCGTAAGGCTCAAAAACCAAGGTCGTAAAACCTCCAGCATTCCCATTCAAAAGCACTGGGAGCTGATACGATGCTTGGCCTTGAGGGAATGTGGCGGTGTTTTGCTTAGCATAGTAACTCAACTCAGAAACATCAGCTAGCGGTGTTACCGTATCATGCAGATACTGGGCCTTAGCTGCCGTGGTCGCATCGGTAGTAAGCTGCAATGCGCCCGAACCAGCTGGCGCTGTAGCATCTGCCACATACGTAATTGCACCCCCCGGACGGGTGTCTGCGCTATACCAACCCTGAGTATTAACCGGCGTCACTACTACAGTAGTTGCTGCCAACACTGGCATAGCTACCATTGCCATAGCCATAGTGGCAACTGAACCACTGGCAAAGATTTTTTGTAAAATCATAATTCTCACCTCCTTTTTTAGGAAATAGTCAAAACATGATAATCGTCATGTAAGATAAACTTACAACAATATAAATAGTATGCCACTAAAAAACAAAAATCAACTGTCTTTTTTTATCCGCACACCCCCACGCATCGCCTCTACTACCAATACAACCATGCCTACAGCCACGCAATCATAGACGTGCTAATCGCCGCTCACACTGCATCTATCTTGACAAAAACCTATAACAGTATTATAAGGAAGGAGCAACATGGGCTCTGAGTCATACACTGTTCCACCGCCTGATTGAATAGGTCGCAAGCGACACCGGCTATCTTTAAATCACAGAGCTCACAGGCAATGTTGCTAGGTGCGTAGCTCAGCGGTAGAGCACAGCTCACGGTCGAGAAGAGACAGTTTCCGTTCGGGACTATCCGTGTAGCTGAGGTCAGAGGTTCGAACCCTCTCGCACCTACCGTCTCCGAGTAAAATTCGCTCGGAGCCGCCCACCTTGAGGAAATGCCCATCCGGGCATTTCCTCACCAGATCGCGTGTTAGCTCAGCTGGTTAGAGCGCCGGGGTCAGCCCCTGAGGTCAGCGGTTCGAATCCGCTACACGCGCCGGTCGAGACCGTCCCTCTCGACCTATTGCGTCGCGAGACGCTACCCTTCCCT
>CAZHWT010000040.1:2367-6777 GCA_964536215.1 uncultured Candidatus Saccharibacteria bacterium | reverse complement strand
CCCTCTTTTTTATCTGTTGAACACGCCACCAACCCAAATTCATACCCTATTCCACCCCAGGCAAATACATCTCAGTAAAATCATAAGTATTATATAATTAAAATATTTTTATTATATAATACTTTTATTCCCGTACAACCCAGTCCATATCCACTCCTGTCCTCTGCGATCCGATCGAGCACCCAACGGTATAGATTCTCAGTCAAGCTAAGAATGACAAAACTCCACTCACCACTCACCCTTGTCCGCCCCGCCAGGGTCGGAACTCACCACTCACCAAATAATGCTACACTATACGCATGGAGCAAACCTTTCTCTTCTACGATTTAGAAACCACCGGCAAAAATCCAGCCACCGACCGGATTATGCAGTTTGCTGCTCAGCGCACCGATCGCAATTTTAAAAACATCGGCGACCCCATCGACCTCAAAGTCCAACTTGCCGACGATATTCTCCCTTCTCCCGGAGCCGCTCTGGTCACTGGTCAAACACCTCAATCAGTGGCTGATGGCATTACCGAACTAGAGTTAGCCAGACTTGCTCAGGAAAAAATTTTTACCCCTAACACCATCGCCGTAGGCTACAACAACGTTTCCTTCGACGACAACTTTATGCGCTACTTATTCTGGCGCAACTTTTTCGACCCTTACGAGTGGGCTTGGAAAGATGGCCGCTCGCGATGGGATCTCTGCAATGTCACCCGCATGGTCCGAGCTATTCGTCCCAACGGCATTACCTGGCCCAATGACGAAGACGGTAAAGCTTGCAATAAGCTGGAAAAAATCACCGAAGCCAACGGCCTCAACCATCATCAGGCCCATGATGGCCTATCCGACGTTATTGCTCTGATTGAGCTGGCTCAACTCATCCACCAACACCAGCCCAAAATGTTCAATTACTTATTATCCATGCGCGACAAAAATAACGTCGCCGAGCTAGTCAACCTAAGCAATCCCGAGCCATTTGTCTTTACCACCACTCGTTTTGGCCACACCTACGACTACACCTCCGTCGCCATCGCCATAGCTGAAGGCAACACCAATAGCGCCCTGCTCACCTTCAATTTACGCTATGACCCTACGCCCTGGCTCCAATTCAGCGCCAAAGAAATCGCTGAATTCCGCTTTACTTCCTACGAAGAACTAGAAAAGAAAGGTCTGTCCAGCTTCCCCGTCACCACTCTCACCACTAACCAATGTCCAGCCGTGGCTCCAGTCGGCGTCCTCAAAGAAGAGGATGGCTGGAACAAACTCGGCCTAAACCCTGACACAGTCAAGCACAACCTGGACATCCTCAAACAGAACCCCGACTTTATCGACACCATTAAAGAAGCCTATCAAGCCGAACCCTATCCCGCCGATAGCGACGACGCCGAGACGAGACTCTACGACGGTTTTCTCAACGATGCCGATCGCCAAACCGTCGCCAGCATCCGCTCATCAGACGCCAAACGCCTAGCCACTTGGAGCCCGTACTTTCACGACGAACGCTTACCAGACCTACTCATTCACTATAAAGCCCACAACTTTCCCGACACTCTCTCTCAATCCGAGTTAGAGCTATGGAAGTACTACCGCACCCACAAACTCCAGGCCAACCAACCAGCTTTCCTAGCCGAACTAACCGAAGCTCAAAAGTCTGCCACTCCAGACCAGAAACCAATCCTAGATCAACTCCAGCAATGGCATGACAAAGTTATGTCCGCAAAATAAGCACGTTTTAGAGAAAAGAACACTCAAAGCTGCCCAACCAATCAATCTCCACATTCTCACCAGCAAGCCAAAATTGACAGCTTCAACTATCACATAGTACAATCCTCCGGTCGTCTTTGGCTTTATGGAGGGATACCATGTTGTACGCATTGAGAGATTTTGAGAAAGAACGCCAAGACAGGAGTCGGGCGAACCAAAGGACCCGCCTCAACCTGGAAAGAATTAAAGGGACGATCAAGCAGTCCAATCCAGACTCCTCTCTTGCCCTTGCTATCGCCGATATCAAGTTAACCTGGCATAAGCAATGGGATAATCCCTTACTGATTGGCAGTCAGACCATCGAAGGTCAGTCTGTCGAGTGGTGGATTGAGCATTGGTTCGGTCATGACTTGATTGTGCCCAAAGTCAAAGACGCTCAAGCCAGCATTAAGGATCTTGGCCACATCTTCCTACGAGAACTCGTGGCCTAAAAACTGCCCTTCCCGACGTTATAGTAGGGAAGGGCAGACATACCACACTCAAAATCTTGGCCGCTCTCAGCAACTTCAATCACAATTCGATCGGGATCAACTTTCAACCCTTAACTTCTCAGCATCGCCCACAATGCTTCCACATTCCGACTCCATTGCGCATTAGTCCGGCTACCCAACTCGACCAACACGCTGGCTAATCCTAGCTTCTCCAAAATCCAATCATCATACGTCCCCGTAATCTGATACTCAAACACCTCGCTGCTGTGTCCAGTCTCATTAGGATATCCGCTCAATCGGGAGTATGTATTGGCCAACGACATCGAATCTGCCGCTTGGTTAGCAATCACCACATTGCCTTGAGCATGAAACGACATCGTCAATCTCGGGCGCAGCTTAGTCGTTAAAGCCGCCAACGCTTTAGTTTCCGGCTCACTCATTGGCGCGCTTCCGCCCGCTCCAGGCATTGGCCGATTTTGCGTATCCGTAATGTCCGTCTTCCAATCCGACACCTCCCAGTTACGGTTTAAATCTACCCCATTAGCATTCCACCGACTACCCGACACATAGCCATCTGGATTAAGGGTCGGAATTATCACTACCCGTCGCCCAGCCGGAATCTTATCAAAATGCGTCTCCAACTCAGCAATCCACCGATCCATCAATCGCTTGGCGCTCACCTCATTACCATGAATAGTTCCCGTATACAACATAACGGTTGAGCCCTGCCCAAAATAATACGCCGTAATCGGGCGCCCTCTAACCGAATAACCAATCGTGCCAGTAGTATGACAAATCATCCGCGAATCAAACTGCCAGGATTCCTCGGATACAATGTCGTGAGTGCTAGCTACCCCTTTGCCTACCTGCAGACGAAAAGACTGACAGATGCCCAACCCAGCTAGTGACACCCTGGCCGTTTTTCCAGCCACGCTCACACGTCCGCTGCCCGTCACACTAATCAAATCACCCGCCTTCGCCTGAACCTCCTGGTCAAAGCTAATCACCGCCGTCGCCCCCAAGGCCACTCCACTTCGACCTATCGACACTCCGGTTACTTTTGGCCCGCCTGACGTCACAAACTTCACCACATATTCGCCATTCAAACTGCTCTCGTCCCGCCCTATCGCCTTAGACACTTTCAGCACATATTCCTTCTGCCTAGCCAAATCATCCACCCATGCCAACACCGCCCGATCTTCATCCAACGTCATCTCAGCCTCAACTTTCGCATCACCCTGCCAAATACCCACCACCGCCTCGGTCAATGGCTTATTAAACTTCAACTCAACCGACTTTGGCTTATCGTAGACAACCTGGTCATTAGCGATCGAGCTGCTTATAACCTCCACTGCCGGCAAAATAGTCAGCGCCCCATCCACCACCTTTTCGACGTCCTGGCCTTTAAACAACCGCCATACTTGCAACGCATACGTCCGCCCCTGCTCCAGACCCAACTCCTCCTCGGGGCACACCAATGCACTCTCTTCTAGCGGACAAATCGTCTCCTTCTCGTTAACCTCAACTCGGTAGGTAAATGTCGTGTCAGCCTGGCTAAGTTCAAACGTGGCCGCGCCAGCTCGCGGAACCGGCTTAGCCAACTGCGGCGCCGCAACTGTAGGAAGTTTCGGCACTTTCAGACTAATAGCATAGCGCCCCAGCCACGATCCCCAAGTCGACATTTTCAGCCTCGTCGTGCCAACTTCCGGCAAATCCCTTGGTGCCAAACACGTTCGGCCCGCCATCACACGCCGACCAAACAGGCTATATTCTTTAGTAAAATGAATTTTATAACCGCGACCTGACAACTGTTGCACGTCAGGCGCTATCACTAATCGGTCAAAACAAGTCGAACCAGCAAAATCAAACGTTACTGCCACTGGCCGCCAATACAACCATCCATACGCTGCTATTAATATGGCGCCACATCCCAGCAGCTCCCACACCCAGTACCGCTTCACCGCCACCCCAATCCAGCCAATACGCCGACGTACATCCATGCTTGTTTATTGTAACAAGTAAGTATTGCAGGATGCGAGCTTACTGTAGTACCCGTACTCCATATCCTCTCAGATCCTTACCACTATCCTCACACCACCCTCAACCCTCGCTGTCGTCCTCGACATAGCAGAGCCCCCCACCACTAGATTCTCAATCAAGTTGAGAATGACAAAAAAGATATCTCGACACCGCACCTCGCCCTCCTCGACGTTCACACCTTGCCCTCC
>CAZHWT010000040.1:0-2267 GCA_964536215.1 uncultured Candidatus Saccharibacteria bacterium | reverse complement strand
GATCGAGGATCTATGCGCTTGACTCGAGAGCTATACTCAAACCATGAATAAAAGTTATTATGTCTACATAATCGGCAACAATCGCCCTACGCTCTACATCGGAGTAACCAATAATCTGTCAAAACGAATCGATCAGCATCAACAAAAAGTCGCTGCAGGATTCACCAAAAAGTACCATCTCAACAAATTACTGTACTTTGAAGAATTTTCAAACATAAACGATGCGCTCGCCAGAGAAAAGCAACTAAAGCACTGGAATAGAAACTGGAAACTCGATCTGATTAGAGTCCATAATCCTGATTTTCAAGACCTTAGCCAGCGCCTTTGATTCTCAGTCAACCCCGATTCAACCGGGGTCAAGCTGAGAATGACATAGAAAAATATGTTGTCGTCCTCAACCTTCACTTTGTCATCCTCGACCCGATCGAGGATCCTCCCCCAAACGCGCCAGGATTCTCAATCAAGTTGAGAATGACGAATAAGAGGAAACCTCTCCTGCAATCCTTCTCTCAATTATCCAATCGCGCTATAATGCTGCCATGACCAACGGCATTACGGCAAAGCACTATCTTCTATCTGCCACACTAATCAGAGAAAAGTTACCCAAAGACCAACCGTACCTAAAAAAGTTACCCATTATCAAAAACCTAGGCACGCTAGAGTTTCACTCTAGCGTTACATTTATTGTCGGCGAAAACGGCAGCGGCAAATCCACCCTTATCGAAGCATTGGCGGTCGGCATGGGCTTTAATCCTGAAGGTGGTACCAAGAACTTCAACTTCTCTACCCAATCAACTCACTCCGGCCTTTTTCAAGCCCTCAAATTAACGAAAAGCGCCACCTTCCCCCAAGATGGCTTTTTTCTCCGCGCCGAAAGCTTTTACAACGTTGCCACCAACATTGACGAGCTAGACAAAGATCCGACCGCCGGATCACCCATCATTAATTCTTATGGAGGGGTATCTCTCCACCATCAATCACATGGTGAATCTTTCATGGCCCTCATAGAAAACCGCTTCGGCGGACATGGCATCTACATTCTCGACGAGCCAGAAGCCGCCCTATCCCCATCCCGTCTCTTCCAAATGCTGGTCCGTATTCACCAACTCGTTCAGAAAAACTCCCAATTCATCATCGCCACCCATTCGCCCATCCTCCTAGCCTATCCCGATGCCCACATTTATCAACTCACCGACGGAAAACTTACGCTAACCCCATATGAGCAAACCGAACACTTTCAACTCACAAAAGGCTTTCTAGATAATTATCAAAAAGTCCTAAGCGAATTACTGGAGCAATAGTTTACCGTTTTCAGTTCAAGGAGAGAAAATCACTTGCCCACACTTACATTCCATACTTCGTACTCTTAACCCTTACTTCTGCAGCCGCAGGCTGCTCCTGCAAGCCAATTACACCTTCACCGTCACCGAAACCGGACAATGGTCCGACCCCATCACATCCGCGTGAATTTCCGCAGCCTCAATTTTATCCTGCAACACCCCACTAGCCACAAAGTAATCAATCCGCCAACCCACATTCCGAGCCCGGGCATTAGCCCAATGAGTCCACCAGGTATAGGCATCAGCTTGATCAGGATGGAGTGTACGGAACGTATCAATCATGCCAGCATCCAGATAATCCTGAAATCGCTCCCTTTCCTCATTCGTAAAGCCATGCTTGCCTACGTTCGACTTCGGATTAGCCAGGTCAATCTCGGCATGTGCTACATTCAAATCACCACAAAACAGTACTGGCTTAGTTTCTTCCAACCGCTTCATATAGGTCAAAAATGCCGGATCCCAATATTTATACCGCAAGTCTAGCCGGGTCAAATCGTTCTTGCTATTCGGTGTATATACCGTCACTAGCCAAAATTGTTCAAACTCAGCCGCAATAATTCGCCCCTCTTTATTAACATCGCCGTACCCGTCATCGCTCAAGCTAAATTGGGCCGCAATATCATCTGGAAAATTATTTAACACTGTTAAAGGATTTTTCTTACTAAAAATGGCCGTTCCACTATACCCCGCCTTATCCGCCGAATTCCAAAACTCATGGTATTCCGCCAAATCAATCTCAGCCTGTCCCTGCTTGGCCTTAGTCTCCTGCAAACACAGCATATCCGGCTGATGCTCGTCGATAAACTTTTTAAACAGCCCCTTATTCACCACCGCCCTAATCCCATTAACGTTCCAAGAATATAGTTTTAAACTCATATCAGTAGTATACCTCATCCTTCTCCTCAATATCTAATTTCATCACTCATG
>CAZHWT010000039.1:4337-9996 GCA_964536215.1 uncultured Candidatus Saccharibacteria bacterium | reverse complement strand
GCCTGCCTCTTGCTGTTAGCTAGTCAAAAGCCTACTATTAAAGACAAAGGAGGCACTGCCTATGCTGACTACAATAATTTCTGCCGGAACAGCTGTCGTAACTTTTTTTAGCGTGGTCGTCTTGGGTCAATCGGTCAGCGTTAGTCAGTCGTCGCCTCAAGCTACCCCTTCTCCGCAACCACTCATAACTCCGACGGTGACCACCACTCCTACTCCCAGTATCACCGCCACTCCGTCTCCGGCTCAAATCCAACATCAGGTTCAAATTCAGATCAATCAGTCTACGACTGAGGCAAAAGCTCAGCTCGACACTCAGCGACAACAAGCCTTAGATCAAGTTGAGCAGCAGTTTAGCCAGGCTAAAGATCAGGTTAAAGAGGCCCAACAGACTATGCCTGTCATAGAAGGTCAACCCAATCCGCTAGACACCGCTCTTGAACAGCTTGACCAGCAGCTCCAGCAAACTAAGCAAACAATCAACCAGACCATGCAGTGGAGAGAGTAGGGCTTAAGTAAGCAAGATTTTAAGTCAAAATAAGGAATCTTGTTTGGCATTTGGACCCTTGATTCTTGACCCCTTGACCGGCTATGCTGGTTATGTATGTCCCGCTCTCTGCTCCTTTATGGCTCCAACACTGGTAATACGCAATACGTTGCCGAAGCTATTGAGCAAACGTTTCAATCGCACGGCGCTTCTCTGACCATAAATAATGTCATCCAGGCCAAGCCTGAAGATGTTTTGGGTCGCGATATCCTCATTTTGGGTGCGTCTACTTGGGAAAGCATGGCAAGCGGCAAAACTAAACCCGGTCAACTTCAAGATCAGATGGCCGCCTTTTTAAGCAAAATTAAACCTTTAAAGTTATCAAAGACATCCATTGCCGTATTCGGCTTGGGAGATAGCCGTTATCAATATTTTTGCGGCGCTGCTGTCCTGTTAAAGAAGTTTGTCTCAGAAATGGGAGCACCTCTCCTCACAGATCCATTGTATGTTGATGGCAATCCTCAGTATCAATTGGACAGCATTGTCGATTGGTCCAATGAGGTGATTCAGGCCCATCGCTCTGTCGTCAAGCGATAATAAACGCTTCAGTCTGTCTTAAAGACAGCAAATCTCACCAATCTCTACCGCTAATATAGGCTAGTGTTACATTAACGCTAACAATACATATTCTATTCGGCCTACGCCCTGTCGTTTTGCTTGCCATTTAGCCATAAAAAGCGTAAAATGCCCGCGCTATGGGATACCTATCTCAACTCTTATCGCAATCCAAAGCTCTGGCCGTTGAAGCCATCGGTACGTTTCTTCTAGTAGCTGTAGGTACCAGCGCCATCACTACCCTTAATGTTAGCGGCCAGGGTATGTCAGCCCCGTTGCTGCTATTAAATATTTTAGCCTTCAGCCTGACTTTTGGCTGGCTAGTGTACATTTTTAATGACGTTAAGACTGGGTATTTTAATCCAGCCATTACCATATTTCTGTGGCTGCGTGGCTCATTTACCCTATCGGCGGCCGCTGCACTCGTCTTAGTTCAACTCGCTTCAGCCATACTGGCCAGCATTGCAGTAGCACTTATGTACGGAACAGCCGCCGTTGTATCGGATCTGGGAGCCGTATATCCAGCGACAGAAATGGGAGCCATGGGCGCTGTCATAGCCGAAGCGTGTGGTATGGTCATTGTCTTGGCCATGATTGTTAAAACGGTCGACCGTCCAGTCAGCGCCGTCCAGCGTAGCACATTGCTGGCCAGCAGCTTGGCAATTGGTCAGCTCCTCTCCATCGGCGTCTCTGGCGGAGCCCTTAATCCAGCTCGGGCTATCGCCCCTCAGCTAGCCATTGCCCGAGTTGACGATTGGTGGGTGTATTGGTTGGGTCCGGCTATGGCCGTTGGGGCAGTCTGGTTAGGCCAACGATGGTTGGTCAAGCCGCAAGCGCAGCCATCTCAGTCAATTTCTAAAGCAACCGCCGCAGCAAACGATCCAGTGCAGCAGCAAAACTTACAAGAAAAGGCTCGTCAGGCCTTAGTCTCGCTGCGCCGACAAGCTGAACCATCATCACATCACCGCTCAGCGGACGTAATCGCGGAAGACGAGCCAGCTGTGCCAGTTGACACGGTGGCTCAAAATACTGCCCCTGACCTGTCGCCATCCCCAGCTGAACCGCCTTTGCAGCCGACCTTTTCATATGATGACGAGGGCGAAGAACCACCCCTTTCTTCTGCTAAACCATCTCAGTCAGCCTCTCCCTCTACTCCTCACGCAGTCAGACCGACCCGGCCGACCGCTGTAAGCTTTGTCAACTTCGACACCCCCGTCGACACCACGGCCGACGAAGACGAGAAGTAGTCTAGGGATTTGAATGAGAAACGAATTATCCACCACAGGCAGACAGTTTAAGTAGTGAACAGCTGTCCAACTTCCCCCTTTAACCTGCAACCTCCCACCCTCCACCCTGCCTCATTTGCCCATCAGCCCAAGTTCGGCAGCGTTCATTCTAAGACCAGCAATAACTTGACCAATTAATTCGTCTAATTCCATTTGCAGTTCGGTGGCTCCCTGAGCTATATCATCACGGTTAACGCCGGCGGCAAATGTTTTGTCCTTCAGCTTCTTTTTGACCGATTTTATCTCTACATCCATAATTGATTTACTAGGTCGAACGTACGCCACCGCCATGACCAAGCCGGTTAGCTCATCGGCGGCGAAGAGAGCTTTGTCCATACGCGTTATGCGTGGGTATTCTGGCAAGTTGGCATGTCCCAATATAGCCTTACGCGTCGCTTCGTCTACGCCCATGGTCTCCAACACAGATACTCCTTTAACCGGGTGATCTGGAACCATCTTGTGTCGCTCGTAGTCAAAATCGTGCAACAATCCGGCCAACCCCCAGGCTTCCTCATCCTCACCAAACGTTCGGGCCAGCTGTCGCATTACCGCTTCCACCGCTAGCATGTGAGTAATGAGAGCTGGCTTAGTCGTCCAGTCGCGAACAAGTTCCAGGGCTTTAGTGCGAGTCATACAACCAGCATAGCTGGTTAAGTGAGTAAGAATCAAGAGTCCAAATGCCAAAATGGATAGTTGTGTCAAATAGTAATAGGTAGTACAAAACTCTAAGTACAAAATGACTTTCCATCTTATCCTTTACGGCTTTCCTTGGCATTTGAACTCTTACGTCTTATATTTCTTATACTTTGCTTGCTTCTTTACTTTATCAAGCATAGCTCGTAAGGTAAAAGAGAGGTTACTACAGAGATGAAGAAATGTATACAAGGTATCATTATTGTAATTACTGCACTCATAGTCGCACATATGGTTGAGCCAGCCCCATCCTATGCCAGTGATGCTCAAGTCTGCACTCATCCGCCCAAAGGGGTTCTGCGCGACTGGTATGGCGGTACGGACACCTATTTGGTTTCCTACTACATGAACACTATTCAAATCAAAAACACTAGCTCTACCTGTGCCTATAAAGTTGGAATTGCTTCCTATAAAGCCTACCAGGACTATCGCATAAACGTATTTAGCCAAACTTATTTTGCTAGCCGAACCAAGGTTCTGCAGCCGGGTGAGAAATGGACCTATACTGTTAAAATTCCAAATTGCACCTACCAAACCGATGTATATTGGGGAGACACTCTTACCCAATTTCGCCCACCCAATCATACCTATAGCGGGCAAGGGCGATTTTTAGACGGGTGGTATTTTCCTGGCAACAATGAGCAAAGAGGCAAACTGCCAGTCTGTCAAAAGCCGTCAAAGACACCCTGGCCAGCGGTAAAAAGTGTTACCATTACGCCCACGCCCTCACCCACTCCCCCACCCCAACTACCTACTACCGGTCCAGGACCAGCCGTTGCTCTGGCTATCGGGGCCCCAATAGCCGCCTTACTGGCCCGAAAGTACCTCTAGAGCCAAAATAATGCCCCCGAACCAAAAATTCAGGGGCATTATTTATATAATTGTTATAGGTAATCGTTTACGATTCACTCGGCCAACGGTCGGCTAAGTCATCTTCGGAAAGATAATCGTCCTGGTCTTTAGATAACTCATCTGAATCTTCCAGAATACTCTGCCATGACGCAGTAGTAGGATCCCAGATTCCAGTTCCACCTTCGGTCGATCCACCTTTTAGACCAATATCAGCATCGCTCTCAAAGGCATCAGGATCGTCCCAAATCTCATCTGCGTCAGCATAGTCATCTCGATCCATTGGCTCATCTGGCATGCGTGTCTCGTCTGGCATATCGTAAGCCCTCCTTACGCTTTAGTCGTCCTCATCGTCGAACTCATCGGTCTCTTCGTCATCAGAGTCGTCCATGTTAACTTCGTCATCAATCTCTTCTGGCGTGTCATCTTCCGGCAAGTCTATACCTTCGATGGGTGTAGAGTTTTGTTCCTGCGAGTTTTCTTCGTCTTCAGTCGTATATGAATTATTGTCGTCTGCCATAGTACCTCCTTCCCACTACTTATAGTCAATAAGTAGTAATGTCATACACCAAAGCTATCAAATAAAGCAGCGTCCCGTCAAGCCCCTTGCCGATGGTGGAAGCCTACCAGTCGCTTACTTTGTATGAGCAAATGTGGTTGCTACCAGGGCTTTAAATAGCTCCGCTCGCGTATCGTATGCATACACACCATTCCCGTTAGACATTATTACCAACGCATAGGTTCGACCATGGTAGCGAATAATTGCCTCGTCATGGATATCGTCCTCTAACGCCCCGTATTTATGGTATGCTACGGCGCCTTCTGGCAGTCCTGGTGGAATCCAGCGCTCATCGATGGTGTCTTGCATATGTGACAACAAAAGTTGTTTATGCTCGTCATTCATCAGCTCTCCTTGCCATAAAAGCTGTAGCAACGTGGCTAAGTCCGCCGGAGCAATAGTATTGTTAGTAATGTTAAACGAATGCAGTCCCAGCTTGCGGGCGTAGTCTTGCTCGTTATCTCTACCCACCAAGGTTAAGAATCTGGCCCACGAGTCATTATTGCTGCGATTAATTAGTTGTTGCAACTGATACTCGGCTGTAGTTGAGCCCAGTTTTTCATCCAGACTATGCTCGCCCTTTTCAACTAAATGCAAAAAGTAGCTAGCCGCAATCATCTTGGTTGTACTGGCAGCCCTAAATGCTCTAGCCCCGTCAATCTGGGCTGTAACACTCGTATCCAAATCACGCAGGACAATGGCCGTCGTCACCTGGCTGTATTGATCTAAAACTTGCTGCCAGGCGCTCTGCAACTCGTTGCTATCAAACGCTGGCGGCAATGGAGTTGGTGTGGGGGTGGCCTGAACCACCGATTGCTGAGGTTGTGGAGACTCCGACGTATTGGCCGTAAAGCTTTTAAGTCCTTGCCAGCCGAGCCATGCAATGATGGCTGCCATGCTAATCCACAACACTAACACTAAAGGCGACCGGCGTTTTCGCCGTCGCGCAATATATCGTGACATAGTCTAAGTATACGTCATCCGCTCTTGTACTTCATACTTCAAATTCCACACGCGCACTGTTGACTACAAACAGCTGTTAGTAAGCTTGACACGCTACGCCACGATACTTCGTTATTTGTCTATTAGCAGCAACGATAAACAAGGCACGGCAAACGAGAAACTAATTCACCATCCATTCCCGCACCCCGTAATTCGTACTTCCACTCACCA
>CAZHWT010000039.1:0-4237 GCA_964536215.1 uncultured Candidatus Saccharibacteria bacterium | reverse complement strand
TAAGACCTATAGCACTTGACAATAACACTATTATAGGATATAATATAACTATAATTTAATCCTAAGGAGGGATTCAGATTATGCAAAAGCAAACCTATATTTCGGCTCTAACTGCCGGATTAATGACCGCTAGCATGATTACTACGGCTCTGGGCGGCTTTAACGTTCAGGCTCGTACCATTACCATGCCAGACGGCTCCAGTTATCAAAGCAATTACGAACCTAATGGTTCAAACTCATCCTCTAACACTAGTAATGTTTGTGGTAAACCAGCTAAAGGAATTCTAAAAGATTTCTATGGTTCAACTGACCAAATGTTGGTTAATTACGAAATGAACAAAGTTCAAATGAAGAACACTAGCACTACTTGTGCATATAAGGTCGGTATTGCTTCGTATAAAGCCTATGAACCTTTAAACTTGAATGATTTGTCTAGTACCTATAGTCAAACCTACTACGCTGGTACTACCAAAATTATTCAGCCTGGTGAATCATGGACATACACGGTTTCTATTCCGGCTTGTACCTACCAGGTAGACGTCTTTACTGGCGACATTATTAAGCAGTTTTCTAAGGGTAACACCTACGGCGAACAGGGTCGATTCTTGGACGGATGGTACTTCCCTGGCAACAAAGAACAACAGGGTAAACTACCAACCTGTACCAAGGATACTCCTAAGCCTCCGACTCCTGAAGTAATCATTATTGAGAAGCCGGTTGAGAAAATCGTCGAGAAAATTGTCAAAGTTCCAGTCGTAGTCGAGAAAATCATTAAGGTTCCAGTCGAAAAAATTGTCGAGAAAATCGTCGAGAAGCCAGTCGAAAAGATTGTCGAAAAGCCGGTTGTCGTCGAGAAGAAAGTCGAAGTACCCGTAGAAAAGATCGTTGAAAAACCAGTCATCGTTGAGAAAAAGGTTGAGGTTCCAGTCGAAAAGGTTGTGACCAAGGTGGTTGAGAAAAAGGTAGAAGTGCCTGTCGAAAAGATCGTTACCAAAGAAGTGGTAAAAGAAGTTCCCCAGCCTGTTACCGAACTACCTTCAACCGGACCTGGTGCTGCTGTAGCCCTAGCTATGAGCGCCATCCTCCTCGGACTGATTGGTAAAAAGTTTGTAGCCTAACCTTAGATACAATCTAAATAACCTACAACTCCACAAAAGCCCCGCCTAAAGCGGGGCTTTTTGGTGGGCATACACAGTTGTCTACATAGTTGGGTAGATTCAAAACAAGCTATCATTAATGGATTCTTGGCTAAGTGACCTAGGTTACTTAGGTCAATTAGGTCACTTAATTCTTAACCAATACCAAGGCATTTGGCAGGCTTCGGCCAGGCCCCACCTTATAGCTGCCGCCGATATAAAGCGCTGATGATCCACCTCCATCTAAGTTCAGCACATCTTTAGCTCCCAGCGCTTGCATGGCATAGGCGGCGTCCATAATTGAGGCATTTCTAATCACCGCCAAATACACATTGCTACTATCTACCCCTAAGGCCCCGCGCAATCCCTTGCTCTTTTGAGCCGCGTCCAACTCTCCGTCACTAATCACCACTGCACCATTTTGCACCAATAATGGCGGAAAATTGGCGATACCAGCCGTAATTGCCTGACCACCATATTGATTGGCGTACCGATAAAACTTGGCACTGTGGCCACTAAACGTGGCTAAGCCTTCCGAAGTCCAGCTGAGCGCATTCTGGTTCAGCCATTTGCCTAGCCCGCTGTTATACACGGCAAAATCATATGAATTCTTTTTACTGCTGCACGAAGCATAATCTGGCGGACAGAAGTAGGTTCCGTTAATACCAGCATAGGCACCATTTTCAGCGACATACTGAGCTAAGCTCTTAGTTGGGCAATCAATGCTGCAATTATCACTATTGGCCGTCACTGTCTTGACTGTCACCTGAGCCAGAGGCAGTTTAATGAGATTGACCGAAAAGGATCCTCGACTGGTTGAAACGGTGGTCGAAGTGTAACCATCTGCTGCAGAGCTACTGGAACCACCCGAGTTGGCTGGCGGTGTAGCTGTTTTGGTTGGCGGAGGTGTCGCTGCCAGCTTTTTCTGGTACGTAGAGTAGGCTGCATCCAGATCTGCTAGGGCTTTGTCCAGATTGGCGTGTAGTCCATCATAATCTTTCTGCCACAGCTTAACACCCCAGCTTGCATACTGGTCGGCAATGCCTGCTGTATCCAGCTTGGCCGATTGATTGCGCCCAACCTTACTCACAACGTCAGTGTATTGCTGGTATAGCCCATCAATAGTCGCTAGGCGCTCCTGATCAGCAGTTAATTTGGCTTCAGAAAACTTCGCCTCAATAGCCTTGGCCTGACTCTCGGCCGAGGTCAGTTGTACGGTTAATGCGGTAACTTCATCAAGATGCTGTTGATGTTGTGTCTGTAAGCCTTGTAACCTAGCCCTATCTTGCTGGAGTATATAATATTCCCATCCCGCCACCAGCCCCAGCCCTAGGCATAGTGCCACCAAACCGCTCATAATCACCACCCGCCGCTTAAGCCTAAATCGTATCCTCTTAATCATAACAATCAAAAACACATCCCACACCAAACGAGCAAATAGCTACTACCTACGTAGCCTTTCTATGCTTTCTAGTCTTACTCTTGCCGTTCTTCCCCTCCTCCGCCCTTCGCAATCGATACCGTTGGCTGCCGACCAGTAGTTGCGACAGCCCGTGGAGCACCAGTGCTACTATGCTCACAATTAACACCGCTCCACTCCAAGACAGAGGTGAGCTGGTGAAAAGAAATGGTTGTAGCCACAGCAACACACTAGCTGCCGCTATCCATGCTAGCAAAAAACGGACCAAGCTCAAGTTAAAATTGTGCCATCGCTGGCTTATCACCAAACTATCTTCTAATAACTGCGCCACACTGTCGCGCAATGCCAACCATTCAGCTTGTAGATAATGGTGCGTCTGCTCTATCTCGGCCTGCCACCAATCAGCTGGCTGAGGAAGGTCGTGGCTAGCAAAGATAGGGGTTAGAGTAGCTACGCGACGCGCAGGATAAATATGGAGCACGTGTAGCTGGCTAAGTTGATCGGCGATAGTGTTCTGTAGCGTGCGCATCTGTAAGCGCCACCGATACATTCGCCCAAGTGTTAACGGCTTACGAGTGAGGAGCGCCAGCTTCTGCTTATGGGTCTTGATTTGATTACTACTGGTGCTTTGAGCTAATGCAAAAGAGGCGGTAAAAATATACCAGGCTGCTACCGTCCAGCCTTCATGCCAATTCTCTTCGGTGGTAATAATAAAACGATACTCTGACGTTAGCAGCATAAGCATGTCTGGTTGTTCCAATTCGCGCTGAATATTACCAAAACCAGTCGAAACTTGGTACAGCGGCGGGTGGGGGCTGGTAACTTGAACAATAGCTATTTGCCGGTCGTCAAAATTAACCTGGCGTTGTGAGTCAGAGTCTAGCAGCCAGGCTAAAAACGGCAGCCAGGTTTGGCGAATATAGGACCGCAGCGTCTCGCGCGCTCGACTAACAGACGACTGAGCAATGGAGCAAATAAATACCCCGTCAGCAGCCCACCAGACGTCTATGTCGTCTTCTGTTGTGGCAAAAATGCCAGGGAGAATGCCGGATACGCCAGTAACAGACCTAATGCCGAGCTTCTGCCATCGATCCAAGCTATCTTTGGTGTCCGCGCCATCTTTGCGTCCAGTGCGCAGAAACTGCTCAACCTCCTGCATGTGAATGGCTGTTGCTGGCCACCATCCCCCCATCAGAACCTGGGTAGTTTCGGCAGCAGGGGCGGCAGAAGGAGAGCGTGATTCAATGCGGGCAGGCATGGTATTAGTATACAGTATGAGGTATGTCGTTTGCAGGTTGTGTACGTACACATGTACGTACATGTGTACGTACACTTCTAAAGTATTAAATGCTGAGCTAGGTCTGGGAATAATTAGGAGGCGAACTGGCCGCAATCCGTCTCCCAAAGAACCAATAGCTACAAACTACAAGCCACCGCCCTCTCAACTTTCCCCTCTTACCTCCCTTAGCTTAGCATCAATTATCTGCTTAGCCTGTCGGAATTGATGCGATTGTCGAGGGTCAAACGCAACGCTTGTGCGTCTGTTTAACGGCGTAATACCTGGAGCACCAGCGTTTTGAATAAACTTGAGCTCATTACGATTAAACATCCGCCGGCTTTGCTGAACGTCCTTTAAATTTGAAAACGGAATAGTCTGCGTCCGCGGTAATAACCGGCCATT
>CAZHWT010000038.1:0-10052 GCA_964536215.1 uncultured Candidatus Saccharibacteria bacterium | reverse complement strand
CACGAATCACGAATCACGAATCACGAATCACGAATCACGAATCACGAATCACGAAAATGATTATAACATTTTCGTCGTTGGGCGTTGGTATTCTAACAAGTTGCTCGGGAATATTCAAGGTGAGGGTTAGCGCATGAGGAGGGTGGCTAGGCCGAGGAAGCTGACAAAGCCGCAAACATCGGTGGCGGTGGTGATAAAAACGGCAGCAGAAGAGGCGGGGTCTCTGCCAATGCTTTTAAGGAAAACTGGGACGAAGGAGCCGAATAAGCCGGCCACAATGAGGTTGCACATCATGGCTAGCCCTAAAGCTAGTCCGAGCATGGGGTTTTGGTTGAGAAGGAGGGCGACAATACCCACAATACTACCGATGATTAGGCCATTAATGGCGCCAGCGGTCATCTCACGGCGAATGAGAGAAGCGCTGGTTTTAAGACTGATTTCTTTGAGAGCAAGGCCTCGAATAGCGACGGCCAGGGCTTGAGTTCCAGCATTTCCACCCATGCCGGCAACAATGGGCATGTATGCGGCCAATATGACTAATCGGGAGATAGTGTCTTCGAATAATCCGACGACAGTGGCGGCCAGAAAGGCGGTTAACATGTTGAGTAGAAGCCACTTATAGCGAAAGTTGACCTTGGTGAGTACGCCATCGAGAGAATCTTCTTCTCGGTTAACTCCGGCGAGTTGATAAAGGTGATGGCCAGAGCGTTTGTTGATGTATTGCAAAATGTCATCGGAGTGGATGATACCGAGGATGGCATTGTTGTCGTTAAGCACTACCACCTTGTCATGGGGATGGTCGAGGAAGGTCTGAATGACTTGTTGGGTGTCGGTATCGTACCGCAAGTGAGGAATTTTTTTGAGATGAGTGGCGATGAGGTCTTTTTTATCAGCTAAAACCAGAGCGTGACCAGGGAGTTCCCCTAATAGTTCCCCATCGACAGTCATTAGGATGGTTGGAAATTTCCCAGTATGCTGCTCATGCTCCTGCAAGCGGTCTGATATAGCTTCGACAGTGCTGTCGGCTGGCATGACTATGTATTCCAAGCTCATTAGGCCAGCAGCTGTTTGAGGACTAAATCGTAGCAATAGCTCAACCTTGTCCTTAATTTCTGACTGCAGCATGTCAGTTATTTTTTTGGCCCTTGAGGTTGGTAACAGCTGGAGTAGGTCGGTTGTGTCGTGGGGCGCGATGTGATCGACCAGCATAAAGATTTCGTCGTTAGTTAGCTTGGTCAGAATATCGCGTTGTAGACGACGAGACAGGCGCAAGACTACCTCGCCTTGCTCCTGAATTGGTATTTGGCGGAGAATGTCGACCCTATTCTTGGACGACTGGCGTACTTTGGTGATTATGTCTTTAGTATCTGGCATAGGTTGTCTGCTTGATACTATACCCGTTACAGGGCCTGAGTGGCAATGAGATTGCGTATATGTCTCTTGATATGAGATGAGCCCCGATCCCAGTGTCTGGCGACATTGGGTGCGGGGCTCGGTAATCAGTGCTTCTGTTTTAGCTCCTCAAGTAATTGGTCGAGCTTATCCTCCGACGGATGCTCTGTCCCGGAGGTTATATTGAAAAACTGTTGCCAAAGGTCTCTATACCTCCTCGAGGTAGAATCAGTGGCAGCCATCTCCGCGAGGCGGGCTTCTATTCTGGATATTTTCGTGGCAATGCTTTCCGCCTGATTTGGTGGCGATTGGCGCGGGAAATCTCTCCTGAGCCCGGCCAGAATCTCCCCGAACGCGTCGCGATCACTAGAGTTTAGCTGAAACATGGTCTCTTCTCCCGTTTAATGAAAGATCTAGCCTATCCATAATTACTGAGTGTAATCTTATCACACTATGGGTCTTTTATCAAATCTGTTGAAACCATAAAAAGCAGCGGTGGTGAGCCGCTGCTTTTTTAATGTCTACTATTGAACGCTTTTATTCCAGATAATCTTTAAGCTTCTTGGATCGGGTTGGGTGTTTGAGCTTGCGAAGGGCTTTGGCCTCGATTTGGCGGATTCTTTCGCGGGTGACCCCAAATTCTTTACCAACTTCTTCTAGAGTGCGTTGGCGGCCATCTTCTAGGCCGAAACGGAGTATGAGAACACGACGCTCTCTTGGGGCTAGCGTGTCGAGGACTTCGGCCATTTGCTCTTTGAGGAGTTCGTGACTGGCGGCGTCGTCAGGGGCCATCATGACCTCGTCTTGAATAAAGTCGCCCAGCTTAGAATCCTCTTCCTCCCCTACTGGTGTTTCTAGCGAGGTGGGTTCCTGAGAGATTTTGACGATCTCGCGGGCTTTTTCGACTTCGATGCCCATTTTTTCGGCTACCTCTTCTGGAGATGGGTCGCGACCTAAGTCTTGAGCTAAGCGGCGAGAAGTGCGGATGAACTTGTTGATGGTCTCGACCATGTGGACCGGGATGCGGATAGTACGAGCCTGGTCGGCGATGGCGCGAGTAATAGCCTGGCGAATCCACCAGGTCGCGTAGGTGGAGAATTTAAAGCCACGACGCCAGTCGTATTTTTCGACCGCTTTCATAAGGCCGATATTACCTTCCTGAATAAGATCTAGTAAGGTTAGACCGCGACCGACATACTTTTTGGCGATAGATACCACTAGCCGCAGGTTGGCGTTGGTGAGGCGCTGAGCAGCCTTTAGGTCGCCGTTTTCGGCGGCTTGCGCCAGTTTAATTTCTTCTTCAGCAGTGAGCAATGGGACCTTACCTATTTCTCGTAAATACATGCGGACCGGGTCAGCCGTGCTCTTGGCTTCCTTGGCAGTTAGTTCGTCTAGTTGTTTTTTGAGACTTTCTAGCGGATCTTCTTTCGTCTCAACAACTTCATCGCCAACTTCAAAGACGTCAATATTTTCTTCTAGGAGCTTGGCGTAAAGGGCGTCTAACTCCTCAATGTTTTCCTCGGCGTTGGGATAAATAGCTAGAATGTCGCGGTAGGTAACAAAGCCTTGTTCGTGGCCGAGCTTGAGTAATTTTTTAATCTTAAGCGTGCGAGCTTTGGCGCTATCGGCAGTAGTAGTTGATTCAGTTTTAGGTGTGGCGGTTTTAGTAGTCATATGCAAAGTCTCCTTTCTTTTAGCGTCCTGTTTATAATATCACGGACGGCAAGAGACGACCGGGTGCAGCGGAACTGCGGAATTATGGATTATCCGCCAGAGACGGATAGGCTGCGTCAAATAACGAAGCTCAAATAGGAAGTACGGATTTGATGAAATCACGTTTAGATTGAGGCAGTTTTTGGCTTCCATGTCCGACTATTCTCTATTTCTTCGAATTAGTTTTTTGTTGATATTCGTTTATTTTCTGACTTATTTGGGTAAATTGTTTTTTAAGGTCTTGTTGATTGCCTGACTCTAGAACAGTGGCGCGCTTGATTTGGCTGGTTATCTGAGAAAGCTGTTCTTTCAGATACAGCAAGTTAAGTTGAATAGCGGCGTGCAAGAGTTGATCGGCCAAGCTCTGACCAGTAGCTGTCGGGAGTATTATATCAGAGGTTGTCAAGCTGGAGCCAGGAGCAGAGCGGGCCTCGGGTGACGGGCTTTGAGTCTCTGAGCTGAACGAGGTTAGATTGAGAATCTCGAACGTTGTTAGGTCATCCCCCGACAAGCGATCAGCCAGTTGATTAAGATTGAGACTATTGTGTTGCTGGAGCTGGTCTTTGATAGCCTGGATAATGGACTGGTACTCTGGCGGGAAGGCGGCCGTCTCTAGTTCGTCTACGGCTGTTTTTAGCCCCTTAAGCGAGAGATCTTCAGGTGCAGTGGTGAGGATGGTGGAGAGAAGATAACCGGAGAGAATTTGCTGTTGAGATAGTATGGGCGCGAGGGTGCGAGGCTGCGACGGGGCTGGCTTAGGCTGGTGGGCTTCGGATTCCGGATATTTAGGCTCGGAATAGAAATTTATCTGGGTGGGGTTACGGCGGTACATATCGATTTGTTGAGATAGGATTGACTCCTCTACCCCAATGACATCGGCTGCTTGGTGGAGCAGAAAGCTAAAGGTGACTGAATCCGGCGTAGCAGCTAGGAATGGAGTAATTTCCTCAGTTGCACTTCTTTTTCCTTTGGCGGTAGTAATATCGTACTTGGTGCTAACTCGGTCTAATACATAGACAAAGACATCTTGAGCCTTATCTACGACACTTCTCCATTTAGCTGGATTGGCTTGAATACATTCATCGGGATCATTGCCATAAGGCAGTTGGATTACTTTAATATCTAGTTGCTGCTGTTGCAATAGGGGTAAGCTACGCCAAATTGCCTCTTGCCCCGCCTTGTCCTTGTCATAGGCTAAATAGATATTTTGAGTATATTTTTTTATGATAGCGACTTGATCCGAAGTTAATGCGGTGCCTAATGGTGCAACGACTTCGGGAACGCCAGCTTGACGGGACGATAGCAAATCAACGTTACCCTCCACTAAGACTAGTCTGCCGTGCTGACGTATCCCCTCTTTGGCTTGATGCAGGCCGAAGAGAAGCTTACCTTTGTGAAATATTTCACCTTCGGGACTATTGAGGTACTTAGCAGTAGTGTCATCTCCGAGCGCCCGACCGCTGAATCCGACTACCCTGCCAAGACTGTCAGAAATTGGGAACATGAGTCGATCACGGAAGCGATCGTACGGTCGACCACTATTATTACTACTGGTCAGGCCGGCAGCGGATAACTCGAGGTCAGTAAAGCCTTTTTTGAGGGCAAACTGCCTAAGCGACTGCCAGGAGTTTGGAGCATAGCCCAGAGTAAACTCTTTACTCGATAGGTTTGTTATTTTCCTTTTCTGCAGGTATTCCCTCGCCTGCTTAGCCGATTGGTGATTCTCTAAGACGTATTGAAAATAGCTAGCGGCTAAGTCTAATAGGTCGTACAATCTCTGCTGCCGGTCTCGTTTGGCCGGGTCTTGTTTTTTCTTATCCAGCACTACTCCAGCTTTGTTGGCTAACTGCTCTAGTGCTTCCATGAAGCTAAGGCTTTCGTATTTCTCTAAAAATGTAATGGCATCCCCGTGCTCACCACATCCAAAGCAACGCCAAGTACCACGCTCAGGCGATACGGTAAATGAGGGAGTTTTTTCGTTGTGGAAGGGACATAGCCCTTTAAAGTTGCGCCCAGCCCGGACCAGCTTGACTGACTGCCCGATGAGCTCAACTATATCGGTTTTAGCCTTAATTTCGTCTATTTGGGATTCCATGGGGTGATTGTAGCATGACGCTGCACTTAAGAAACCAAGTAACCAAGAATCTAGAAAATCTAACGTTTAGATGCTGGCGATATACATACTGTACGTTGAGAACAATTGCACCACTCTGAGCTGGAATGGCGTAGTTTGAATTGCGAATTACGCAGGTGTGCGGTCTAAGACTAGATGTACTTGCTGAGATAGTGTAGAATAGGGCTCGTTTGAGATTCTATTATATTTAAGCTTGCATATTTACAATTTTGAGCTGATTTGGAGCCCGGCATCTTGAGTCTTGGAGATTTCAAACGAAGTTTGACTATGCTCCCGTAGCTCAGTTGCAGCGACGTAGTTGGAATTGAGAATGATTTAGCGCGGCTTGCGCTCAACAGGACACAGACTAGTAAGATACAATAGAATAGAAAAGTACATATGCACCCGTAGCTCAGTTGGATAGAGCGCAACTTTGCGGAAGTTGAGGTCGCAGGTTCGAATCCTACCGGGTGCACCAAAATACCCTCATGTGTGAACATGGGGGTATTTTTGTGCACCCCGCTGATAAGAGCTTTTTAGGTTCGGTGAAGAGGAGAGTGTTATTATGACAACGATTGTAATAACGTGAACTCTGAATCTGACATCGTCAGCATCCTACCGGGTGCACCAGGAGTCTGATTATGACGATTAGTCGTGATTAGACTTCTGGTTTATCTGCTGCATTGAATTTCCGAGCTCCGCTGACTGAGAGAGTGCTATTGTGCTGAAGTGTGCAAAAGACTCAAGAACCCACTGAGGGGGTAAGGTTGAAGAGTGAAGGTTGAAGGTTGAAGGAAAGGGTGGATTGGGAATGGTTTGTTTGTTGCTTTTACTACCTAATAATTAGATAGTTGAACGCTTGGATTCTTCCAAAGCGAGGCTTTGATTCTAGAGTTAGTCCAGCTTGGTTCCAGTGCTGTTTTCTACCCACTTAATCAACTTACCGCGGAAGGGTATTTTATTGGCCACAGAGACGAGAGCGTTATCGGCCATAAGGCCGGCTTCGGAGGCAGGTTGCTCTAGGCTGGGAAGATGCTTTCCCAATACTTGGTCAATTTGCTCGGCAGGGATATCTGAGAGAAGGATTTCTAGAGTGTGAGGAAAGTGTTTTTTGGTATCGACCCGTAACATGGGTTGGCCTCGATCGAGGTAGATCCAATAACTTCGTAGTTCCTCCCAGAGATATTTGCGCCCGCCGGAAGCTATGCCGTCTGAATAAATTGTATGCTCTACGCTGCTGGGCTCTACTCTAGCTAGTGCGTAGTAGACAAAAATGGCGGCTACTGTTACTAAGATAAGCATAAACTCACGAAGTATGGCAAAGGCTATTACACCAACTAGGCCGATGGCAAAGAGCCCTAGATACCATTGCGGTGTTTTGGGGTCATAAAGCCGGCCTGGAGAAGACCACGTGTGCAGTGCTGTGGCAGGCTGGCGCAAGGTATTGCCTAGGCCGGTCGAATTTACCTGGCTGGCTCGTCGATGAATGGCCTGTAAACGCGAATCGATGGAGTCTGAAGATTCAACTTGATTGTCGGGCAGCTGATCGGGCATAAAGCGGGTTATGTGGTGATTATACTATGATTTTGGCAACAATACCCATTTAGATGTAATCTTGATGTCTAGGGCTCTATACACCTGTTACATTTGATTGAATTGGGCATGCTGCTCTGGTATACTAGCTGCGCTTTGGTAGAAAGTTTCAAGAAACCAAGGATCCTAGCAAGTAGTATGGATTAATTTTAAGGATGCTCCTTGCTTACTTGGATGGTTGAGTCTTTGGACCCCGATTTAATTGGGGTGGATGCTTCCAAAGCGAATTTTGGCCGTGGAGGGGTCGCATAGTGGCCTAGTGCGGTGGTTTGCTAAACCGCTAGGGGAGGTTTCTCCCCTCGAGAGTTCGAATCTCTCCCCCTCCGCCAAAAGGATAAATGCCAAGGTATAAGAGCCCAAATGCCAAGGGGATGGTTTTTGGCGATTGGACTCTTGTTTCTTTCTACTTGCAAGTGGAAGCTTGCTGTGGAGGGGTCGCATAGTGGTCTAGTGCGTCTGTCTTGAAAACAGATGAGGGTGCAAGCTCTCCGGGAGTTCGAATCTCTCCCCCTCCGCCAAAAGGATAAATGCCAAGGTATAAGAGCCCAAATGCCAAGGGGATGGTTTTTGGCGATTGGACTCTTGTTTCTTATTTCTTGCAAACGAAGTTTGGCCTTGGAGAGGTCGCATAGTGGTCTAGTGCGCACGCTTGGAAAGCGTGTGTGTCGCAAGGCACCGAGAGTTCGAATCTCTCCCTCTCCGCCAGAAAATAAATGCCAAGGCATAAGAGTCCAAATGCCAACGGGATGGTTTTTGGCGATTGGACTCTTGTGCCTTGCAAGCTGCAAGCTTGTTTTGTACTCGTAGCTCAGCTGGATAGAGCGTCAGTTTCCGGAACTGAAGGTCGTAGGTTCGAGTCCTATCGAGTACACCAGGAGAGCCTGATGGCTCAAGGTGTAAGATACAAGTTACAAGATACAAACATAAGGGTTAAGCTCTAAAATTTAAAAATTAGGGTTGGATCTTGTAACTTGGATCTTACTATTTCCAAGCTCTGCTTGGCTTGGAGGGGTCGCATAGTGGTCTAGTGCGTTTGTTTCGAAAACAAATGTAGGCGCAAGCCTACCGGGGGTTCGAATCCCTCCCCCTCCGCCAAAAGCATGGTCACAAGCTTGGCTTGTGAGTATGCTTTTGGAAGAATCCAAGTATCCAAGGGGTCAAGAATCCAAGGAAAGTTAAAAGGTTCAATTATTAAGATTTCTCCTTGGGATTTGTTTGGATGCTTGGGTCTTTTAAAGCGCGAAGCTTTGGCGTGATGATTAGGTTTCACCGTAATTATATTGAGATTGAGGCTGATGCCTATATGTATTGGTCGAGTAGGCTGAAGGGTCTGCAAGGCCAGGCTAAGGCTGGGGCGTTTTTCCCGTTTATTTTGACAACTAAAAAGATTGAGCCGGAGCTGCGAGAGGCAATTATTACTCATGAACTGATCCATTTTGCTCAGCAGAAGGAACTGTTACTGGTAGGGGCATGGGTATTTAGGCTGGTAGAAAGTTGTTATTGGTTAATTTGGCGGAGAAAGACTCGTAAACAGGCGTATTTACTGAGCTGTTTTGAACAGGAAGCCTATGACAAAATGTTTGAGGCGGATTATCTTGAAAATCGGCCTCGTTATGCACACGTGCGATACTATGTGAATAATAAGCCGGTGCATAACACTTTGACAGAGAGAATTTTGTAGTTTTTATACCGAGCAAGAGTGACAGAGCGACGCAGATAAAAATGCCACTCTGTATATGACGACCTAGGCCAGCCATAGGTGCGCTGGTCAGAATGATAGTAGTAATATCGTCGGCTATTTGTATACTCCCCTGTCTTTGAGCCGCCCCACCCTAGGGCATGTGGTCGGATAGCGCTGAGCTTGAAGCTTGCATGTAAGGGTATGGGTAAACGTGTATTTTGGGTAAAAATAAGCCGGGCACATAGGCCCGGCGATAATTAAAATAAGTCGGAATATTAATCAGCGCAGGAGGTTAGCCTCCTTCCACTCGCTCAATGCGACGGAGGAAAATCCATCCGTGTTATGAGGTCCTAGTGGTGTCCGCCAGGTTAGACATCCTCCGACGGGGATGTCTCATCCTTAGGGTCTTAGGGCTCGTCAGCTTGCAGACCCAGCTGATAGTTCTATATATATCATACTATAAGTTTTTTGTCAATAGCAGCTACGTTAGTCTTGGGCTACAGTAAAGCCATATACATTTGAGGCACCGGAGTGTTTGAGGGTTTTGGCGGCTTCACGGAGAGTGGCACCGGTGGTAAAGACGTCGTCGACAACAATGAAGGTGGCGTTTTTGATGTTTTCTGAGGTGTTAATTTGGAAGGCGCCGAGCATATTTTGCTGACGTTGCAATTTGGTTAATTTGGTTTGAGATGGGGTGTTTTTACTTCTTTTGAGGATATCGGGAACAAACGGATAATGGGTCGAGGTCGACAAGGCTTGGGCAATAACGTCGGCTTGGTTAAAGCCACGGTGGTTTTGGTTGGTGCTAAAGAGTGGAATTGAGGTGATAATGGCGGGAGGCAAGTAGAGACTTTCGTGCTGGGAGTAGGTTCGGATGAGTTGAGTGATAAGCTCTTGAGTGACGGTGGCGCCGTGGTATTTGAGTTGACGGATAAGGTTGCGAACAGGGCCACGGTAATAGGCTAAAGAAATAAGTCCGTCTATCCCCCACTTGGTCTGGCAGCCAGGATGGGTACGGCCGCCAATGGATTCGCCACGGCAAACCGGGCAGACTTGGGCATAGATATATTGAACTTTGAGCTGACACTCGTCGCAGAGCAAGGTGCCGGATTTTTTGCAGCCGACGCAGAGTTTAGGAAAAAGGAGATCTTTGAGGCTTGCAGGTATCTGGGGTGGCATGGGTTTATGGTACACCTGGGAGTCAAGCAGCGGAGCTGCTTGAGTTTATTAGTTACTTAGTGGAGAAAGTTTGCGGTTCAATTACGAATAGTTTTTCGTTTATCGTTTTTAGTTTATAGCTACGAATACGGATACGAATGATGCGAATTCTGGCCCGAATGATGCGAATTGCGAATAAGTAACATCCGAATTACGAATGGCAATGCGAATGCTACGAATATGCGAATAGTACGAATGAACTGAGCCACTATTACCAATATGCCTAATATACCCAATACGCCCAATACACCATTCCCCCCCCCCGGACCCCTAGGAGCCCAAGGATGCCTAGGTGAGTGGTGAGTTCCGACCCTGGCGGGACGGACAAGGGTGAGTAGTGAG
>CAZHWT010000037.1:0-10336 GCA_964536215.1 uncultured Candidatus Saccharibacteria bacterium | reverse complement strand
GTGTTCCAGGTGCGGATGGTCATGGATTTGTAGAGTGGGGAGACCATGATTTTGTTGAGGCGGCTTTTGGTGCGTTGGGCGCTGAGGCGTTGGGAATAGATAACGTTAGGGCCGGGCCAGATGGTATCAACTCCTTCTTTAGGTTGGAAGACGGCCAAGGCTTGGTCGACTGGTATGTCCATGAGAAAGATGACATCGCTATGATAAGTGTCTGGGCTGTCCCCGAAAGCAGGTGGTTTTTGCTTGACAACGGACCGGAGTTGGGCTGGGGTGAGAACTAAGATTTTGATGAGTTGGCTATCTAGCTTAAATTGTTTTGGTAGAGATTGCTCAACGATGGATTTGACTTGATCTGCCGGTTTGTCTGATTGTAAGACTACATTACCGCTAGCGATATAGGTGGTGACGCTGGAAAATCCCAAGCTGGTGAGATGAGTCGTCAGTTCTGCCATAGATAGTTTATTTTTCCCACCGACATTAATGCCGCGGAGGAGAAGGAGGTAGGTGTGCATGAAGGTTTAGTATACACGATGCGGAGGTGCGTACGCATACGTGTACGTACATGTGTACGTACATGGTATTGGTGGTAGTATTCGCAAGCGAAGCAGAGGGCAGGAAGTGCGGAGCGCGAAAGCGCATTAAAATTAAAATGTAAAGACTGGCCGCCTTGCTGCCACTTAGAATAGCAAACGGAGGAATGGCCTGGACTGGCTGTGGTAGTATGGTAGTACAGAGATATAGAAAGGTTTCTTGTATGAACTTGACTTCACATCGGACGAAAATTCTGGCTACGTTGGGTCCAGCGACCAATAGTTATGAAAAGATTGAGGCTTTAATAAAAGCTGGGGCTAATGGATTTAGATTGAACTTTAGTCATGGGTCGTACGAAGAACGGCTAGAGCAAATAGACTGGGTGCGACAGGCTAGTGCGGCGCTAGGTGTGCCGGTGGCTATTTTGCAAGACTTGCAAGGACCTAAGATTCGTTTGGGTATGCTAAAGGAAAATGTGTCGGTTAAGAAAGGCGATGAACTGGTTTTGGCCTATGATGTTGAACACGATACGTTGACGATTCCAGTGCAATATAATTTAGCAGAAAAAGTAGCAGTCGGGCAGCCGGTATATATTTTTGACGGCAAGATTAAGACTACGGTGGTAGAGATTGTTAGTCCGACAGCGATTAAGGTGCGGGTAGAAAATGCTGGCACATTGATGAGCAAAAAAGGTATTAATTTACCGGATACCGACTTTGGTGGGGATATTCTGACAGCCAAAGATTTGAAGGATGTGGAGTTTGGTGCTAAAGAAGACATTGATTACGTAGCGCTCAGTTTTGTCCAGAGTGCGGACGATATTGTTAATTTGAAACAGATACTGCAGGCGCAAGGATCGAAGGCTCAGGTCATTGCTAAGGTGGAGACTAAAGCGGCTATTGTTAACGAAGTGTTAGAAAAGATTATTGAGGTTAGCGATGGCGTAATGATTGCCCGTGGAGATTTGGCGGTGGAAGCCGGGGCAGAAGTAGTGCCAATTGTCCAGCGTAAGATTATTGCCCTGTGTCGCAAGCACGCTACTTTGAGCATTGTGGCTACTCAGATGATGGCCAGCATGGTGGATGCGCCAGAGCCGACCCGAGCTGAGGTTGGCGATGTGGCCACCGCGGTTATTTTGGGAGCGGATACGGTCATGTTAAGTGACGAGACGGCCAATGGCAGCTACCCAGTGGAGACGGTGGCAGCTATGAAAAAGGTAATTGATTATACTCAACAACATGCCGAGGTAACGCCGATACATGCGATTGTAAAGAGTCATGTCACTAAGAGAGATGCCATTAGTGTGGCAGCTGTATCCATGGCGGAGCTGATGGCAGCAGATGCGATTGTGGCGGAAACTAAGAGTGGGGCTACGGCTAAGAACGTGGCCGCCCACAGACCAGCCATGCCGGTGCTTGGTGTGACGAGCGAGCAGCGTGTGGTGCAGCAATTAGCCTTGTGGTATGCCATTATTGGATTTGTACGTCCGGATGGACCAGAGGTGGGTATGGATGTGGCTCGACAGATGGTGAATGATGGATTTTTTGGCAAAGACGCAGAGGTTAAGTTGGTTGCCGTAAGTGGGCATCAGCCCGGAGTAGTGGGGACGACTAATACGGTGCAGCTGCAAATTGTAAAGAGCTAGCGTCCAGCGTCCAGTTGCAAGCAAAGCAGGTTGAAGGTTGAAGGGGGTTTTGGTTTTGCACTCTGCCTTTTGCACTCTACCCTTAATGGTTCGCTAACTCGTCATCTGTAAAACTATAAACGGCAAACTATTCATACCAACTACCATTGATTTACTGGACGCTTGCAACTGGAGGCTGGTCACTGTTACCATTACAGGTAATGGCTGTTCCGTTGACTTACGAGCAAGCGTTTGAAGCATTTTTGGATTGTACCGATGAAAAGTCAGTTTTATTAGACTACTTTAGTTCGGTACTTAAACAGCGCGGAGTAGCAACTCTGTTAGATATCGGGCCCGGCAATGGCGACTTAAGTGTCCCGCTGGCTAACTTGGTTGACCGGTATGTGGCCGTAGAGCCGATTAGCGCCTATGTTGCAGCCTTGCGACAGCGCAAACTGATGGTGATTCAGAGTCGATTCCCTACCTCTATTATTCGAGAAAAATTTGACTTGGTCTTGGCTAGTTATGTTATTTCTTTGACGGATACTGATTTAAAACCGTTTGTGGAAGCGGCTTGGAAATTGGTTAACCCCGATGGCGCGCTAGTAATTGCTATTCATCAGGGAACTGAACCGAGTTGGCAGGATTTAGTTTTGACCTTGAAAGAAGACAACTTGCCGTACCATCGAGCTGTTTACCAGCGGTTAGTGGAGTTGCTGCAATCTTGCGGTAGGGTGGAAAGGCGGGTCTTAACGACACAGATCCAATCTTCTTCGTTAGAGAAGATGGTGGCGGCATTGGGATTTGTGTGGAGCGATGGTGATAAGCAATTGTGGTTAGGATATGATCGACATGACCAAGAGGTGGCGGAGCTACTTAGAGCAAAGTACTGCCACGACAATGTATTCTGCTTTCCATTCGAGCATACGGTCTTGACTACAACGGCTGGTAGTTGAGGCGTGATTGGTCTACAATATAGCTGACTAGAGTGGTGAGCGGTCTGAAAACCTGCAGCAAGATTTTTAGACTGCTCTCCACTGGGCCGCGATTAAGCAAAAGGAGAAAGGCATGGACGTCGTTCAACGTCTGATTCTGCAGGTTGTTCCGGATCAGCTTTCTAAAGGCTCGGCGAAGCCAACGGAAGTTGATGGAGCGTTTTGGCTGATATCGGAGTTTACGGCTCATGATATCGATCAGGTGAAGATGAGCAGTGCGCCGTTGTATCCAATCTCTGGGGTGAATAAGGCATTTGCCATAACCACTGAGGTGTCTCCATCCATGGAGCTGGGATATATAGACGACGTAGAGGCCTGGTCTGTCTGCTTTAGGCAAGATGACGGCCAGACTGTACTGTTGTCGTATGGCGACTCGCCCCTTGAAGCGATGGGCTTTTTGTTTTCGTCTCGCGACTTGAAGGTTCCAGTGGCAACAGTTCCTCTGGCGGACTTTGAGCAGCAGCCGCAATATAAAGAGCGGAGGGAGCAGTGGCAGGCGGCGGTGAAGGCTCTTTATGCATTGTCAGATTGCAAAGATGTGACAATGTCGGTGGCCTAGCAGCAAAAGGCAAAAGAGATCGGACCAGTTTGAGAGCGTGAGCGGGTCGACTATATGGTTGGCCCGCTTTTACAGTTGGGTTCTAAGTTCTAAGTTCTAGGTTTTAGGGTATAGGTTGTGTCTTTGTTGGTGGTCGCTACGATCTTCTGCGAACTACTAATTCGTTTATGGGTTACATTTAAAATTTGTAACAATGCACAAGGGCGCTCTTCTCCACAAACTGCAAACCACAAACGTCCCTTATTGAAAGGTAAAGTATTGGTCTAGGCCGGGGATGAGCGCGACGATGAAACGGAAGAACACAAAGATGACGGCCAGTAAAAATAGTCCAATAAATACATTGCGAAAAATGGCTCGAGCTGCTTTGGTGCCTTCGTCGCCGCCTCCAGAGGTAATGAAGCGTAGGCCGGCGTAGAGAAGATAAAAAAAGGCGATTAGAGCAGCGCCGACAAATATGATGGGGATAAAAGTGTTAAGAGCCTGGTTAAGGCTGGTAAAGCCGACCGGGACATTAATAGCAATTGGCTCCAAGGTTTGAGCTTGGGCGATTAGAGTTAACATACGGCTATTGTACAGGAGTATCGGTGGTTTTGTCTTGCTGGTGGGAACTTAGCCAACCCAGAAAATAGACTTTTTCTTTATTTATGGTGGTGCGGTCTTGATTGGGTATTGGGCGAATATTCCAAGGATTGACGTCGATGGAGAAGTTGGTGGTTGCATCGACGGTTACCCAAATATGGTGGCTATCTGGCGACCAGACGGCCTGATTAAAGACGACAGCTACTTGGCCGTCATGCTTTTGGATAATTTGATTAGTTTGGGTGTCGACGATGAGGAGTTGTTGAGTTGCTTGGGTGGTGCCATTTTTGGGAGTGGGAGCGCCTGGGCAGCGTCTATGGTCGACAGCTAGTAAGAGCTGAGGCTGGTATGGGTTTACGGATAGGCTGGTAATATGACTTTCGTTGGCTATTTTGGAGTTGGGGCAGCTGATGTCGAGTTGGTGAATAATTTTGGTTTGTTGATTAGATAAGTTGTACTGGACGACGCTTGCTTCGCTAATGATGTACCCAAAGGTCATATCAGCGGTAAACTGCATTCTAGTTACGATGTTATTTTGGTTGAAGGCAGTGAAGACGTAGTCGGTGACGGTGGTGGGCAGATTCATTTTGGTTAAATTGCTAACCACACCGTTGCGATCCTCAACATACCATAATTTTTGATTGCCAGGCAGGCCGACGAGTTTGTAACGAAAAGCCGTGTCGGCGCGCAAAATCTGTTTGTCCTGGGCATGGCCGTCATTTGCGATTGTCAGCATAATAATTTGATTGGTAAGTGAGTGGCCAAGATCGGGCGGGTTGGGGTTAGTTTTTGATAGAACAATAGCTAAGGCTTGGCTATTGGCTTGCCATATGGCGGAGGTAAGGCGTAGTTGAGTATCGTTAAACGTGTAGATGGGTGAGAAGGTGGTTGGTGTGGCGGAGCTGGCTAGTTCTATTTGGTGATCATTGTAGCGAGCTAGCCAGCGACCATCGGGCGATGGAATGAATGAGTAGGTGCCGGGGTAGCCAATGTTGATTGAGCGGCGCTTGGTGTCGGTGGTGTCGGTTTGATAGACAATTTTGCCCGAGCTGGTTTGGGCAAATGAGTAATAGAGCATGCTAGGTGATAGTTGGGCAAAATAGGCTTGTATAGCTGCATCGGGCGTGGGGGTCGGTACGGCAGTGGTGGGGATTGGCGTAGGATTTAGATTGGGGACGGTAATAGTTTTAGTGACTAGCAAAAGCGTCAGAATGCCAGCTATAGTAGCAGTAACCATAATGGCTAATAGCCACCAGCGATACGGATGGAGCCAGGCCCAACGAGTTTGACTGGGGTCGGAATAGGCTTGAGTGCTAGATGGTGATGGTGTGGAGGGATTGGGCATGGTTGGCTACTATAACTGTACCAGCGTCTAGGCTATGCTGGCAAGCAAAGGTGGCGCGGGGAGAACGGGGAAGTCTGCACGATCTAAGGGGTAGCAAGATAGCAAAGCGGCAAGGCAGCCAGTCTTTGCTAATTCGCTCCCGTACTCTGTACTTCTCACCCCGTACTCCTGCAGCCTCCGGCTGCATGCCTCCTCGTTGATGATGTTATTGGTTATTAGTTGCTTAGCTACTTCTCTGATTTAATCGGGGTTTACGATTAACGATTTGTAGCGAGCGATTAGCGATTATCGATTAGCGATTAAGGTGATTTTAGCACTAGTGGTGGTGTTTATTTCTTGCGTCTTGAACCTTTATTTGGCATTTGGACTCTTGTTCCTTGGCATTTAACTTGCCTACTTTGAGGCAGCAAGATAGCTAGGCGGCAAGTCTTTACTATTGTAATTTTAATGCTCTCCCGTACTCCGTACTTTTGACCCCTTGCTTCGTTTGCGGATACTACTACCACTACCAGGTACGTACATATGTACGTACACGTGTACGTACGTCCGGTTACGGTATCACTCAGCTACTAGGTCGAATTGCTGTAGTTCTTTCTGGCGCTCCTCAGGAGTAGCGTCGAGGAGTTGACGCTGGAGTTTGACCATGGTGGCGTAAAGGCTATGAGGATTTTTGAGAAGCTCGGCTGGACGACCATATTCGGCTACGGTTCCTTTGGAGAGGACGAGGATATGGTCTGTGTGGGCAATGGTGGAAAGGCGGTGAGCAATGATAATCGAAGTGCGGCCGTGCATAAGCCTATCAAGGCCCTCTTGTACTAGTGCTTCGGACTGTGAATCGAGGGCTGATGTAGCCTCATCCAAGATAATTAGTGGAGCATCTTTAAGGATGGCCCGGGCAATTGAGATTCGTTGTTTTTGACCGCCAGACAGCTTAACTCCTCGTTCTCCTACAATACTGTTGTATCCATCGGGTAATTCGACAATAAATTGGTGAGCATTTGCAGCTTTGGCCGCGGCCTCCACTTGTTTGCGACTGGCCTTGGGATTAGCATAGTTGATATTCTCTAAGATAGTTCCCGAGAATAGGAGGGATTCCTGGAAAACGACGGCAATATTCTGGCGCAGTGACATTTGGCTGACCTGAGAAATGTCCTGGTCTCCGATGAAGATGTTGCCGTGTTGTGGTTCATAGAAGCGAAGCAATAAATTGACCAAGGTAGATTTTCCTTGACCTGATTCGCCGACCAGTGCCAGTTTTTCGCCGTGACGAAGGTGGAATGATACGTCGTGGAGGACCGGCTTGTTGACCTCGTAGGAGAATTGGATGTGATCGGCTTTAATGAGCGGCTGGTTGGATTTTTGCTTAGGCCACTTGAGTGAGGCGGCTCCTTTTGTGTCGACGACTTGGGCAGGGGTATTAATAATGGCAAAGAAATCCTTGCTGCCCGATTCGGCCCGTTGGATTTGGCCTAGAATAAAGGACATGGCGAATAGGGGGAAACGAGCTTGAGTGACTAGCTGGGTTAGGAGGGTCATTTCTCCGATGGTAAACTGGCCCCGGAAGGTAAAATAGATGATGTAAGCGTAAATACCAAACGTGATGAGATTGAGCACAAATTGTCTGGCGAAATCGTACACGTGCCAGGTGCGCGTCTTTTTGATGTTGATAGTCTCAATTTGCTGACGAAATTGTCTAAAGTTAGTAAGTTCCATTATCTCAGCAGCAAAGGCCTTGACGATTCGGATTCCAGCAATGATTTCGTAGGCGCGACTTAGCGATACGTCAGATAGCTCATTTTGTTGATCCTGATAGTGTTTCCAGGCTACGGTTGATCCGTGAGAAATGAGAATGTAGATAGGGAATAATGCAGCCAAGAGGATGGCGATGACAGGAGAGTAAAAAGCCAGCAATCCAATGGTGATTACCGCGGTAACTAGGAATGGCAGAAAGTTGTTAGTCATGTTCTGGATAAATCCAGTGATCTGCTCAATGCCACGATACATTTTATTCATGGTTTTGCCGGTAACTTCGGCATCATAGTAGCCAATGTGAAGCGACAAAAGGTGGTGATAAAAGGTAGTGGACAGGTATGTTTCTAGCTTTGTCTCGAGAATGTCGCCGATCCAGCCGCCAATCGATTGCAAGATAATTTGAACGATCTGACTGAGGAGCATTAGACCAAGGAATAAGAGGACAATTTCCCAGTTGCCAGTGTTGTCTGTGACTTTAGCGACTATCTCATCAACGATTACTTTGCTTAGTAGCGGTGCAACCAGGTTGAGGCCGGAGGTAACGAGAACAAAAATGCCGGCAACGACGTACCAGCGCCAGAATTGTCGGGTGAATTTGAGAATTTGCCAAATAGCAGACATAAGGGAAGTATTATAACAGAAGCATTCGTGGCTGCCTATTTTCTATGTTCCACGGCTTCTCGCTTGGTTGTGATATAATGTTTGGGAAATTTTTAGTACTTAACTGATCCCCATCTTAAGACAATCTTGTGGTGGCGCTGACGTGGAAACGGATATATTTTTATGGATACACAACAATTACGCAATGTGGCAATTATTGCTCACGTTGATCATGGTAAAACTACGCTGGTAGACGGACTACTTAAACAGGCTCATGTCTTTCGCGAAAACGAGGCTTCGATGGGGCAAGAGTTGATTATGGACTCTAACGACCTGGAGCGGGAGCGGGGTATTACTATTTTATCTAAAAATACAGCTGTTCACTGGAACGATTTTACAATAAATATTATTGATACACCAGGCCACGCCGACTTTGGCGGTGAGGTTGAGCGGGTCTTAAATATGGCCGATGGGGCCCTATTGATTGTGGATGCTGCTGAGGGGCCAATGCCGCAGACAAAATTCGTATTAAAGAAAGCGTTAGAGCAGAACTTAAAAATTATTGTGGTGGTAAATAAGATTGATAAACCTCAAGCTCGTGAAGTTGAAGTAGTTAATCAGGTAGGCGATTTATTCTTGGAGTTAGCTACCGACGATGCCCAACTAGAGTTTCCAGTATTATATGCAATCGGTCGTGAAGAAAAAGCCTGGGAGGCTATTCCCGATGATTTAACTGCACCGGCTAGTTTGGAACCGGTCTACAAGGCAATTGTGGAGCATATTCCGGCACCGCAAAATTCAGTTGATGGTCCGTTCCAAATGCTGGTGACCGCTTTGGATTTTGATGACTACAAAGGTAAATATGCCATGGGTAGAATTCACAGAGGCGTAGCTAAGCCTGGACTGCCGGTGAGCGTAATGGCGTGGCAAAACGGTGAGGCAAAGCAAGTTAAGACGGCTCGGATTGAAACAGTCTGGACCTCTTTGGGCATAAAGCGTGTGGCTGCGGAGCAAGCCATTGCCGGTGATATTGTGGCTCTGACTGGCATTCCTGGTATTAATATTGGCGAGACCATTTGTGATTCAACTGCTCCAGAAGCGTTGCCGGCGATTGCAGTTGAAGAACCGACCCTTAAGATGACTATGGGCGTTAATACTTCGCCCTTTGCTGGTAAAGAGGGTAAATTTGTAACAGCCCGCCAGCTGCAAGACAGATTGCTTAAGGAGTTAGAAACCAATGTGGCGCTGAAGATGGAAGCCAAAGAGGGTGGCAGTGAATTTATGTTGAGTGGACGGGGTGAGTTGCACTTATCGATTTTGGTAGAACAATTGCGTCGCGAAGGCTTTGAGATTCAGGTCGGTAAGCCGGAAGTCATTATGAAAGAAATTGATGGCAAGCAACAGGAGCCGGTCGAAAGTCTGACGGTTGATGTGCCGGATGAACACGTTGGAGCAATGACGCAAGAGCTGGGCTTGCGACGAGGCAATCTGATTAGTATGCTGCCTAATAATCAGGGCGTTACTCGATTGGAGTACACCATTCCAACGCGAGCGTTGCTGGGGCTGCGTAATCGCGCCTTAACTTTGACCAAGGGTACGGCTGTGGTAAGTTCGATATTTCTCCATTATCAGCCGGTTGGTCAGCCATTAGCTCGGATGCGAAATGGTGCGTTGATTGCCTCCGAGACGGGAGTGGCATTGACCTATGGTCTTAACATTGCTCAAGGACGAGGCATTACATATATTGGCCCTGGTACGGCGGTATATGAGGGGATGATTATTGGATTAAATAGCCGGGAAGATGACCTAGTAATTAATGTAACCAAGGAAAAGAAACAATCGAATGTGCGCTCATCTACGGCAGACATCTCAGTCAAGCTGGCACCTCCAGTAGATCTATCAATCGAACAGTGTTTGGATATATTAGAAGCGGATGAATTGCTTGAGGTAACACCCAAGAGCTTGCGGCTGCGAAAGCGATATTTAACAGATTTGGAACGACGGCGTAATCGTTAATTTGGTGGGTTCGTTATTCGTTGATTCGTTCTTCGAATACTTCACGCCGCCTACTGCTTGGTTTGTTATTTGTTATTAGCTATTCCTGCCAGCGGTGGATTATCGGGCTACTTAGTTGCTTAGCAAACGTTCTGCCACGCTGTTATATCGGGGGAGGCTGTCTAGTTTTAAGCGTTTAGAACATTGAGTTTACAGGTTGGGTAGAGTCTGTTCGTTTGCTCGTTTGAGGGTGGAAGGATTCACTCATGTCTACTTCGTAATTCAAACCCCGTGTTTCGTCCTACTGCAAGTATGTACGTACACATGTACGTACACGTGTACGTACCTCGGCTCTG
>CAZHWT010000036.1:8781-11742 GCA_964536215.1 uncultured Candidatus Saccharibacteria bacterium | reverse complement strand
AGTGGGTAGTGAGTAGTTATCCGAATAGCGAATTGACGAATTGGCGGCAAACCACTCCATGTTTGCCTGATTGGTATTGCAGATGTTTTACTGATGAATTATACTGCCATCGTTTTATAAGGTATTGAATTTAAAATTTATGAAGACGCGACGACTTTTTTGGCTGATTATAGGATTGACGGTACTAGCGCTGGTAATTGACTGGCCGAAAGTGCCGGTTAAATTTGCCATAGGGTCGTTTAAAGTTGACACGGTTATTGCTGGTCCTGACTTAGATTTGACCAGATTTGGGATTCCCTTAAAACGAGAATTGAATGTTAAGCAGGGGTTGGATCTGCAGGGTGGGACAGAAGTATCGCTTAACCTGGATATGTCCAAGGTTAAGGCTAGCGACAGGCAGGCAGCTTCGGATGCAGCCGTGAGTGTGTTGCAGAACCGGGTTAACTACACGGGTGCGACAGAGGCCGTGGTTCAGCCAGCTAGAGTAGGAGATGATTGGCGGGTAATTGTAGAGTTGCCTGGCGTTAAGGATACGGCTCAAGCTGTGCAACTGATTGGTCAAACTGCCCAATTGGAATTTAGGGAGTTTATTGATCCATCGTCGGCTTCGAGTCAATTTCCGACTATTGAAAATACTAAGTCGGTGGGATTAACGGGTAAAGACCTGGAGCGAGCAGTGGTCGATACGACCTCGGGAACTACCCCGGCAGTAGCTATTACCTTTACGGCTGAGGGAAAGCAGAAGTTTGCAGAGTTGACTTCACGCTTGGTGGGGCAGCCATTGCCAATTTTTCTCGATAATCAATTATTAACGGCGCCAAATGTGAGTACGGCCATTACGGATGGTAAGGGGGTTATATCGGGCTCATTTACGGCCCAGTCGGCCAAGCAATTGGCTTTGCAGTTGTCGGCTGGAGCGTTGCCGGTGCCGATTCAAGTGGTGGAGCAACGGACCATTGGAGCCAGCTTGGGCCAAGAGTCGATTGACCGTAGTGTGGTAGCGGGGGCAGTAGGATTGTTCTTGGTGATGCTGTTTATGGTATTGAGCTATGGTCGATTAGGCTTGATTGCGGATGTTGCTTTATTGCTTTACGCATTGTTTACACTGGCGTTGTTTAAGTGGATTCCGGTTACATTAACCTTGTCGGGAATTGCAGGATTTGTGTTGTCGATCGGTATGGCCGTGGATGCAAATATCTTGATATTTGAACGATTTAAAGAAGAGATTCGTCGAGGTAATAAGATGCGGGCTGCTTTGGAGATTGGTTTTAACCGGGCTTGGCCATCGATTCGCGATTCCAATATCTCGACCTTGATTACTTGTGCTATTTTGTATGGCTTTGGTAGTGGTACGGTACGTGGGTTTGCGCTTACCCTAGCTTTGGGGGTGATGGTTAGTTTGTTTACGGCGGTAATGGTGACTCGGACATTCTTGAGGATGTGGTATGCGCCGGCGTTTCAGGTTAAAGCGATGCCATTGGCGGCCAATGGGTGGGGGCGCCCAGCTGGTCGAGTGCATAAGAATAGTGGGGCGGCAAAGGAGACTAGCTAATGCCAGAAGGTTCTATGGGTGCGGCTGCGGTTGAAAGTGAAAAAAAGGCGCACAAGATGGATGGCGGGCGCCAGGAATCTGAGCCGCAGATTAACTTTGAACAGTTACGGTCGGCACTGGAGCAGCAAGTCGATTCGTTGCAGAAGCAATTTAAGGTTAAGCATCGAAATTTGTTGCGTTGGGCGGCTAATCATGGCTATAAGTTATGGTTTTTGTCTGAGAATGTTGGTAAGGCGGCTATGGCCGGCGGGCTAATGCTGAGCATGCTAACCTCTTCGCCGCAGGTTATGGCGGGTATACCACATGCTTCAGATACGCAGATCCAGCAAGAATTTAAAGCTGCCAGAGCTAAGTCGGACCAGATTAGGGCTCAAAAGATGCAGACGGCCCGGGAAGCCTTAATGAAGCAGCAGCAAGCTCAGCAGCATATGCAAGCCTTATTGCAGCAGTTGGTTACTAACCCTTCGGTGATGCATGATGAGGCTACGGCAACGGACGTGGCGGATACATTGCATGAGCTCACCGGTGTGCCGTTGGCGACGAGCATGGAGGGATATAGCTTAAATACCAATATCGGACGGATTGGGGCAGAGCAGCATCTGAAGCGGTACCCGGGCGACGATTTGGCTGGGCATACTTTGACGGGAAGTGGTATGGCTCCAGGATTGGGAGCCTATGGCTACTTTGCGCCGTCGAAAGCGGCCATGACACAGGAGGCGGTGGAGCGGGAAAAATGGTATGTGGCCGTGCAGACGTTTAAGTCGCCAAATTGGTCGGGGAATGTGTCGGCCACGTATAATTGGTTTAAGTATCGCAAGGTGATGGTGTATCATCCAATAACTGGTAAAGCGGTCGTGGGGAATATTGCTGAGGCTGGACCGGCGCTATCTACTGGCAAGGCGTATGGTGGGTCGCCGGAAGTGATGGCAGCCTTAAAGGCTACCGATGGTCGAGGGACTCCACCAGTGGTGATGCTGTTTGTAGACGACCCTAATAATCAAATTCCGTTTGGGCCGGTCCAGCTGGAATCGATATTGGAGGCTGTAAATAGATAGATACGAATAGGTTTATAGTTTGTGGTTTTTGTTTAGTTATACGAATCTACAAATTTTCGAACACTCAATAACTATCAACGATAAACGATAAACGAAAATAACACTTATGAAATCTCTTGTAACACCTTTAATTGATAAACAGCAGTGGATGGTGGAGTTTGGTTTTGATCGGTATGATGCTGGTCAGCAGACGCAGTTGTGGAACTTGCTCACCAAAGCAATTGAGACAAAGGCGGTGGATGTGCTGTTGGATCAACTGAGTCAAGCGGATCAGCGCGCCTTGGTGCAGTTTATGTCGGAGTCTGATTTGGAGGAGGAGTTGGAGCGGTTTTTGGACCGCAAAATCCCTAAGCA
>CAZHWT010000036.1:2174-8681 GCA_964536215.1 uncultured Candidatus Saccharibacteria bacterium | reverse complement strand
AGTCTGATTTGGAGGAGGAGTTGGAGCGGTTTTTGGACCGCAAAATCCCTAAGCATCATGATCTACTGATGGCGGAGATACTTAAGTATAAGGCGCAGTTGCGAAGGGATTTGGCACGAGCAGTAAAATAGGTTGAAGGTTGAAGGTTGAAGGGTATTTTTTATGATTTTTGATATTGTGGGTAAGCGGTGGTGGTGGTTTATTATTTCGTTGCTGTTGATTATTCCGGGGATTGTATTTTTGGCGCTGGGTGGGTTAAAGCCGGGGATTGATTTTACGGGTGGGAGTCAGTTGGAGGTGTCGGTGGCGTCGGATAAAGATGTGACGGACGCCTTGCGAGATCAGGCTAAATCGGAGAAGTTGGATCTGACCAGTGTGGTGACGACGGCTGATGGTAATTACCTGCTTAAGTTTCAATCGTTAACTCAGGAGCAGCAGAACAGCTATATTGAGCATTTGGATAGCGGGTTGGCGGAAACTAAAGTGGTTAGTTATACTTCGGTGGGTCCAACTATATCTGGTACGCTAAACTGGAAGTCGGTTTTGTATGGCATTGGTACGCCATTGCGGTTTGTGGGGATTAATATTCCGTCGGATAATATTTCTCAGGCCATTGGCGGAGTGTTCTGGGCGTCAGTGGCGATTGCTCTGTATATTGCCTATGCTTTCCGCAAGGTGCCGAAGCCGTATTCGTCTTGGGCCTTTGGCGTCTCAGCGATTGTGTCGTTGTTGCACGATGCACTATTGATTTTGGGTTTGTTCGCTATATTGGGCTACTTTTTTGATGTGGAGATTGATACCTCGTTTGTGACGGCGGTGTTAACGGTGATTGGATTTTCTGTGCATGACACAATTGTGGTGTTTGACCGAGTGCGGGAAAATCTGCACCGGCATCAGGATATGAGCTTCCGGCAAGTGGTGAATATTTCAGTTATGGAAACGTTGGATAGGTCGATTAGCACATCGCTGACGGTGGCGTTTGTGCTGGCGGCGTTGTTCTTGTTTGGCGGGGACAGTATTCGCTGGTTTGTGTTTGCTTTGTTGGTGGGCATTATTTCGGGAACGTATTCGTCAATCTTTAATGCGTCGATGATTTTGGATATTTGGGAAGAGCGTCGGCATGCCGCAACGCAGAAGCCGAATCGTAAGAAGAAAGCCAAGCTGGCGGCGGCGTAAGCCGGTGGCTTGGTTGGCGCTAAGAGTTGCGTACTATATAATCCCGGTGGCGCGAGTCGCCTGGTTGGTAGATAAAAGTATTATATAATAAAAATATTTTTATTATATAATACTTTAAAAATAACTCAGATAAATTCGTCCGATGTTATAGAGAAAAATGAGTAGGGTGGCTTTGGCAATATGGCTGATTTGGTCTGCAGTTGATCGGCGACATGGGGTATACTAGGGCCTATGCAGAAGATTTGGCAAGTAGCAGAGCGGTTAGACCCGGATGTCTGGCAGCATATTTTATTATCGCGTGAGTTGACTGACAGTGAGTCGCAGCAGCGCTTTTTCTCCCCTAGTTTAGAAAATTTAACTTCGCCAATGGATTGGCCGGACATGGATAAGGCGGTGGAGCGGATTTGGCGAGCTATTGAAGCTCAGGAGCCAATGGTGGTGTGGGGCGATTTTGACGCTGATGGGGTGACGTCGACGGCGATTTTGTGGGAAACGCTGCATCAGATGGGGGCTAAAGTGTTGCCGTATATTCCTAATCGAGATGCAGAAGGGCATGGTTTTAGCCAAGAGGGAATGCGCGAGCTAGCTGATCGAGGTACCAAGTTAATTGTGACGGTTGACCATGGAGTGACGGCTTTTGAGGACATTGCGACGGCGGGTGAAATGGGTATGGAAGTGATTGTGACGGATCATCATGAGCCGATGAAGTCTGCTCAGCGTCCAGCGTCCAGCGTCCAGCGTCCAGAAAATGATCAAGCCCATGAACTACAAACCATGAGCTATGAACAGGAAAGCTATTGCTTTCCTAACTGTGTGGCGGTGGTTCATCCATTTAGATTAACGCAGCCGCAAAAGCATGCAGGATGTGGGGTGGCGTATATGGTGGCGTATGCTGTATGGCTGGAACAGACGGCAAGGCGGCAAGACAGCAGGTCGACAAGTCGAGAGTCTAGAGTATCGAGTCTAGAGTATCGAGAAAAGAATGCGAAACGCGGTGTTCTAAATTCTAGCTTCGAAACTCGTAGTCTTGAGCTGGCTACCTCGCAGTCTGACAGCTTGTCCTTAAGGCAAGAGTTTGCTCAGTCTAAGATTGAATTGGCGGCGTTGGGGACGATTGCGGATTTAATGCCGTTGACGGACGATAATAGGATTTTGGCTACAGAAGGATTAAAGGCTTTGGCTAAAACCAAGCGGGCGGGGTTGCGACAAATGTATGGGTTGGCGGGGGTTGCTCCAGCCGAGACGATGAGTGTGTATGAGGTGGGGTTTGTGGTGGCGCCGCGATTGAATGCGCCGGGTCGGTTAGGTGATGCGTTGGAGAGTTTGCGGCTGCTGTGTGTTAAGGATGTTGGTCGAGCGGCGGATTTGGCGGGAATGTTGGATGATTTGAATACTGAGAGACAGGAATTGCTGAAACGGGTGGTCAAGGAGGCAAGTACGGAGTTGGAGGCGCACGGTGATTTGGGCGCCTATGTACTGCAGAATGAGGGTTGGCCAGCTGGGGTGTGTGGTTTGGCGGCCGGCAAGTTGGTGGAGCAGGTGTATCGGCCGGTGGTGGTAATGGAGCGGCAAGGAGAAATGGCCCGAGGATCGGCTCGCTCGATTAGGGGGTTTGATATTACGGCGGCTCTGACCGAAATTAAGGACTTGTTGGAGCGGTTTGGCGGTCATGCAATGGCAGCTGGATTTGTGTGCAAGGCTGATGATGTGCCGGAAATTGAGAGGCGGTTATCAGAAATGGTTTTGAGTCAATTATCTGAGGAGGAATTAGTGCCGCAGCTGCGGATTGACGCAGCGGTAGATTTGTCTGAAGTGTCTGAAGGACTGTATGCTCAGCTAAAAAAACTGGAACCGTGCGGCATGGGCAATCCTCAGCCGGTGTTCGTGAGTCGAGGAGTGGAAGTTTTGGAATGTCGGGTGATTGGTAAGGAGGCTAAGCATTTAAAGCTGCGTTTGACACAAGCGTCCAGCGCCCAGCGTCCAGCGTCCAGTAATGACCAGTCCTGGCAACCTCGCAACCTGGCAACCTCGCAACCTAGCATTGATGCCGTTGCGTTTGGGTTTGGAGATATGGCTGCCAAGTTGCAGAGGGGTATTTTGGTGGATGTTGTGTTTACCCTAGAAGAAAATGTCTGGAATGGACGGGTAAGTTTGCAGTTAAAAGTGAAAGACTTGCGTCTGGCGGAAAATTGAAGATGTAGGTAGCGTTTGACGCAACAATACGGTCGCCTTGCAGTGAAGTGTATGTATGATAAAGTAGGATTCTTTAGGCGCTGCGGCTGCAGCGCCTAAAGAATGGCTAGTCTATAAACTCAATGTACGAGTTTAGGCCAGCAATAACGCCGTCTGTGATGCTAATTGCTACTATGGCAATTATTAGACAGACGGTGATGCCACCGAGGATGGCCGGGTGGCAGGTCATAAGTACGGCCGATCCCGCTACTATAGCTCCTGGCAATAGTCCAGCAGCGACGCAATGGGTTGGCGAGTTGGTATCAATTCTCACAGACCTCACCGGATTCTCCCTCGCTTTGTCTCATTCGCCAGAGCTGTTTTTGGCGAAAGGTTATTTTATTACTATAAGCTTAACTTGTCAATGATTTTTAGTAATTGTTTAAGTGTTTGTTCTGAGAAAGTGACAAATAAATAAGCGCTACTGTTTTAGCAGCGCTTATGTGAAGCTGTGTCCCGGCGGGATTTACTTTTTGATGGTCAGTCTGGCCTGATGGCTACGTCGGCTAACCAGTAGGTACAGGATACAGATGGTGATAATGGTGAGTAAGATGGCTATTTGGCTCAGCCAGCGGATGGTGTGATTGCCAAATACCCAGCAAAGAGCCAGGACAACGAGCCCGATGAGTATGATAACTGCAAGGCAACCAGCTGCAGCGGCATCTGTTTCACCGCGATATTTCTCATCCATGTTTTGATGAGAAGGTCTATTTTTCATGTCAAACTCCTTTTTGCTATAGGATAGTATCATAATTAGGCTTTAAAAGCTAATAGATATCATTACGAATAGTTTTTAATTCATAGTTTATCCCGATTAAATCGGGGTAAATCGTAAATCGTAAATCGAAACTTGTCCAAGCAACCAATAACCAATAACCTCATAGGGGGATTCTCGATCAGGTCGAGAATGACAACGAGAAGAGTAATCCGCACTTCACCCTTAAACCTTCAACCTAAAATCCGCCAGAGGCGGATGGGGGCGTCACGGATAGCGTGATAGTGGTTAAGCTACTTCTTGACCTAAAACCTAAAACCTGAAACCTACACTCAGCTTACGGCTTGCTTGGCATAGTAGAATGTTTATATGTTAAGCGGACGACAATTAGCAGATAAGATTTTGCGATATTCACCGGAGGCGGAGGTGGAGATTGTGCTGCGTGCCTATGCTTTTGCTAAGAAAGCTCACGAAGGGCAGAAGCGGTTTAGCGGAGAGCCCTATATTATGCATCCCGTGGCAACGGCTTTGAATCTCGTCTACATGCAGCTGGATCCAGTGACGGTGGCGGCTGGGCTGCTGCATGATGTGCCGGAGGATACTGAGGTTGGTCTAGATAGAGTCCGACAGGAATTTGGCGAAGAAGTGGCCTTTTTGGTTGATGCCGTGACTAAGGTGAGTAAGGTGCGGCTGAGTCCACCCATTCCGGATGGGGTTCCTGGGGCCGTTAAAACTGATGGGCAGATAGCTCGGGAGCAGGCGGCGGTGGAGAACTTGCGCAAGATGCTGTTGGCCATGGCTCAAGATATTAGAGTAGTGCTGATTAAGTTGGCAGATCGGCTTCATAATATGGAGACACTAGATGCCGTACCAGCGGAAAAGCAGCGACGCATTGCCTTAGAAACGATGGAAGTATACGCACCATTAGCCGAGCGGTTAGGCATGGGTGATATGAAAGGTCGACTGGAGGATTTGGCCTTTCCGTATGTTGATCCGACCGGTTATGCTTGGATTAAACAGCATGCCTTGCCGTTATATACCGAGGCGGATCGGTACTTACGGCGGGTAATGCGGTTTGTGGAATCAGAGATGCAGGGGCATAAAATAGAAGGGTCGGTTCATGGTCGAGCTAAGCATTTGTATAGTTTGTATAAGAAAGCACAAGCTAAAGGGCGAGATTTGTCAGAGATATACGACTTGGTGGCAGTGCGGATTTTAGTTGAAAATGAGCATAGTTGTTATGAGACCTTGGGGCTGTTGCATCATCACTGGAAGCCATTGTTTGGGAGGATAAAGGATTATATAGCTTTGCCTAAGCCGAATGGGTATCAGAGTTTACATACGACGGTGTTTTGTTTGGATGGGCGAGTGGTCGAGTTTCAGATTCGGACTCATGAGATGCATCGGGCGGCGGAGTATGGTATTGCAGCTCATTGGAGTTATTCAGGTTACAAAACGGGCGAGACGAATGACAGTAAGCGGCTGACCTGGGTACAACAGCTGGCCCAGTGGCAGGAAGAAGTGTCGAGTAATCAGGAATTCTTGGATAGTTTAAAGATTGATACGTTTAAACACCGAATTTTTGTGTTTACGCCACAAGGTGAGGTTAAAGATTTGCCGGTCGGTGCGACGCCGCTCGATTTTGCCTACCAAGTCCACACCAAAGTTGGCGACCATACCTATGGGGCTAAAGTTAACGGTAAGCTGTCTCATTTGTCGACCCAGTTGCAGAATGGGGACGTGGTGGAGATTATGACCAGCTCTAAGTCGCAACCACGGCCCGACTGGTTGGATTTGGCGGTGACGTCGTCAGCTAAGGCGCATATTCGCAAGGCGCTGCGAGAACAACAACCCGATGAACCAATTGCTGAGAAGGCTGTGGTGGTTGAGGCGGCGCCGACAGGGTCGACACCAACTAAACCGCGCAAGGTGGCGATTTTGACACCGGAAGTATTGGTGGAGGGTCGCGGCGGTTATTTGGTGCACTTGGCTCATTGCTGTCAGCCACAGGTTGGCGACAGTATTATTGGGTTGGTTTCTAACGACAAAGGTATCTCGATTCATCAGCGGTGGTGTGCAAATGTACAGAATATTAGTGATCCGTCTCGTTTGGTGCGGGTGTCTTGGCGAGGTGAGGAGGAGAAACAGCGGGTACAGTTGAGGATGGAGGCCTATGATAAACGGGGTCTAGCCCGGGATTTGGCGGCGGCGGTGACAGATGCGGGCTGGAACATTGTCGGTATTCGAGGTGATTCGCTGGAGGATGGGGTGGTGGCGTATTCGTTGTTAATTGAGGTGGATTCGGGGCAGGATTTGCAGAAATTGATTGATAAATTGGAAAAACACCCTAATATTTACTTGGTGGAGCGACAGTGATAGAATGC
>CAZHWT010000036.1:0-2074 GCA_964536215.1 uncultured Candidatus Saccharibacteria bacterium | reverse complement strand
TATGCAACGAACTTTAGCTAAAGACACAACTTTGAATATTGGCGAAACAGTCAGATTGGCCGGGTGGATAGTGGCGCGGCGGGACCATGGCAAGATTACTTTTTTGGATGTGCGAGACCGTAGCGGGATTGCTCAGTGTGTGGGTTTTAAGTTGGAGACGGTGCCGAATATGTTTGATGTGGTGGAGCTAGAGGGGTTGGTTAAGGAGCGGCCGGAAAAGATGGTTAATCCGGATTTGGCGACTGGTACGGTTGAGATTGAGATAAAAAATTTAACAGTGTTAAATAAATCTGCAGAGCTGCCGTTTGATATGGGTGGGATTGATTTGGATGTGTCGTTGCCGACCCTGCTGGATTACCGATCTTTAACCTTGCGGCATGATAAGGTGCAGGCGGTGTTTAGGGTGCAGGCGGCTATTGCGGAAGGATTTCGTCGGGCGACAAAAGAGTTAGATTGTACTGAGGTGTTTCCGCCGACTATTTCAGCTTCTTCGACCGAGGGTGGTGCGGAAGTTTTGAAAGTTAATTATTTTGATCATCCAGCGTTTTTGGTACAGTCGCCTCAATTATACAAGCAGATGTTGGTGGGTATGTTTGAGCGAGTGGCGATTATGACCCATATTTACCGGGCCGAGCCGTCAGTAACGACGCGACATTTGGTGGAGTCGGTGCAGATGGACTGCGAGATTGGTTTTATTGATTCGTTTGACCAATTAACTGGGTATATGGAGCAGACTTACGCTAAGACTATCCAGTATGCGCAAGAGATTGCCGCCGACGATATGAAGTTTTTGGGGGTGGAGCCGGCTAAGGTGACGGGCAAAATTCCGCGACTGAAGATGCGGGAAGCGCAGCAGATTATTTTTGACCGGACCGGAGTGGATCATCGGGACGAAAAAGATTTGATGCCAGAGGATGAGCGGGAGATTTGTAAGTGGGCTCTAGAAGAGCACGGTTCTGATTTGGTAACTATTACACACTTCCCAACTAAAAAGCGAGCTTTCTACACAGCGCCGGACCCAGAGGAGCCAGAGTTTTCGCTGAGTTATGACTTGTTGTTTAGGGGCTTGGAAGTTTGTTCCGGCTCGCAGCGGGTTGATGATGTGGAAGAGTTAAAAAAGGTCATTACTGAGCGCGACATGGATCCAAAAGATTTTGCTATGTACTTGCAAGCTTTTGAATATGGCATGCCTCCTCACGGTGGCTTCTCATACGGGTTGGAGCGAACAACCATGAAGCTACTTAATCTGACCAACATCCGCGAAGCCAGCCTGTACCCACGCGACATGGAGCGGGTTGATTTTCGGTTGAATAAAGAGACTTAGCTCATAAAGACTGCCCGTCATTGCGAGGAATAGAATGACGAAGCAATCTAGAAAAAGTTACGTGTATATTTTGTTTAATCAGAGGAATGGCACGCTTTATACTGGGGTTACCTCCGACCTGACACGACGTGTGTATCAGCATAAGCGTAAGCTGATTGAAGGTTTTAGCAAAAAGTACGGGATTGATAAGCTGGGGTATTTCGAGGTCTACGATGATATAGTCGTAGCGATAGCTAGAGAAAAGCAGATTAAGGCTGGTTCTCGAAAGGACAAGCTGAGGTTAATTGAGCGAGATAATGGCGACTGGAACGATTTGTATACTCAGTTTATTTAGGTGTATTGATCTAGATTGCCGCGTCGGCTTTGCCTCCTCGCAATGACGGATACGGATTATGTGTTATTGTTGTCATTGCGAGGAATGGAATGACGAAGCAATCCAGTTAGATAAATTTTTAAACTAGATTGCCACGGCTTTGCCTCGCAATGACGAGGCCGAGGAATTATATGTTACTTCCAATTGACCAGCAACCGAAGAGTACCCCACAGCCTTTTCTAGGTCCTCTCTTTCAAGCTGGGGTTGAGCCGGAGATTGAGGCGGGATATCTCTACTCGCCAGAAGAAGCTGCCATGCATGGGATTGGAGTACATCGGGCTATTGATTTTGCGTTGGCTAGAGGGACGGAAATTGTGGTGCCGGCGGATGGATGGGCAGTGTGTACGTATGGGGAGACACAGTTAACCAAAGATGGT
>CAZHWT010000035.1:0-13326 GCA_964536215.1 uncultured Candidatus Saccharibacteria bacterium | reverse complement strand
GGATGTTACCCAATTCGTATATTCGTAGAGCTCCCGTCCGCCTCTAACGAAATAAACTATAAACTACAAACACAAACCATAAACTCATTCGTAGTAACCCACTATGCCAGAATCAACCCAACTCCAACAAATCGTCGACCTCCTCAATGGCGGCACAATCCAAAATCTCCTCATCACTTCGGGCAAAAACGTCGACCCAGATGCGGCTGGTTCAGCCCTAGCCCTAGCTCTGGCTCTCGCCGATAAAATCCCCGCCATTACTGTCGCCATCGAAGAATTCGACCCAGCCGGCTACTGGTATCTACCCAGTGTCGAGCGCATCGCCAGTTCGGTCGGCCAAAAGAGCTTGGTTGTTTCCATTGACGTTGGCGCTAGCCCCATCGAAAAAATCAATTACAACTCTCAGGACACCAAATTCAACCTCATTCTGACGCCAAAAAGTGGCCAGGTGGACGTCGATCAAATCCAATACTCATACACCGGCGTGAACTTTGACGCCATTATTGCCGTAGACACAGCCAAAAAGTCGCTACTCGGTCATTGGATTGAGGATTTCTCTACCGACACTCAAGATATCCCATTTATTAATATTGACCACCACCAAGATAATGAGCAATTCGGTAGCCTCAACTATATCCAAGGCGAAGCCCCTTCGGCCACAGTGGTGCTGCAGGCTGTCTTTGATGCTTTGGATATCACCATTACACCCGACATCGCCACCAATCTCTTAGCCGGACTGCTATCCGACACCAGCGGCTTTGCCAACAGCAATGCCGACGCTAACAGCCTGCGCCAAGCCGCTCAATGGATCGACCAAGGCGCCAACTTAAACGTACTCATGACTAGCCTCTTTCGCACCTTTAGCTTGCCCGCAATGCATCTCTGGGGTACTGTCCTATCTGGCATTAAAAAAGAGGAGCCAGGCATCATTGTCGCTCGCCTCAGCCAAGCCGATATTGCCCTAGCTCAAGCTACCGACGCCGACGTTGATACTCTGGGCACTTTAGTCAACAACATTTTAGTAGCTGACCGCACGGCCCAAGTCGCCGTCATGCTCAAAGACAAAGGTGAAGGAGAAGTAACCGGTAGCCTGCGAGCTATCGCTGATGTAAACGTAGCAACTATTGCTCAATCATTGGGCGGCGGCGGTCACGTCAAAGCCGCCGGCTTCCGCTTCACCAACACCACTCTCGATGCCGCCACTGAACAAGCCGTCAAGGCCATCCAAAACCAGCTTATAGCCGATCTGGGCCCACTTCAGGAGGTCGATGTCGAACAATAAGACTATTAAAACAACTACAGGTTGCAATTTAAAAAGATATCTGATAGAATACTCCAGTGCATCGACGCTTGAGTGCTGATTAGGGCTTTACTCCTTGTCATACTCCAAGTACATACGTTACAATACATGTAAGGCGCTACGGCGCACCAACATATTATGCTAAAAAAAGACGCCAAAAACAGCATCATTGCTGAATATAAGACCAACGAAGCTGACACCGGTTCTCCTGAGGTACAGATTGCGCTCTTAACTGAGAAGATTGCTCGTTTAACCGAACATCTTAAAGAGCACGCTCAGGACGACCACTCTCGTCGTGGCTTACTGCAAATGGTCGGCAAACGCCGCCGATTGCTGCGCTATTTAACCAAAAAAGACGCCGAGCGCTACAAGACCATCCTTACCAAACTCAACCTCAAACAATAAGGTTGCCATTCTTCATCTTTGAAAACCAGTGGTCTCGTAGAAACCTGCTCAATACAGGTCTATCACTGTACTAATCGCCCCACGCCCTGTATAATAAAGGCGACTAAGTACAAATAACAGCTACGAATAGTTTTTAGTTTATAGTGTATAGTTTATAGTTTTTACGAATTAGCGAATAGACGAACTAACAAACGACCTAACTGCAAACCGTAAACTGTAACCTGCCAAGTAACTAAGTAACCAATAACTAATAACCCCTAAGGCTCCAAAGGAAGCCTCCTGAGAAAAGTCATTCCGGGTGTGGTAAAGTTTGGCAGAAAATGTGTCCTCACTCGCATTTTCTTTCAACCCTTACCAGTTCCCGTCAGATCTTTCTCACAAACCAAACTGTATGTTTGAACCAAAACCCATCCGTGTCGAAACGGATATTGCCGGGCGAAAACTATCGCTCGAAACTGGCCGAGTAGCCGAACAAGCCGGCGGCGCCGTTCTGGCTCAGTATGGCGATACCGTCGTATTAGCCTCTGTTTGTAGCGCCGAAGGTCGGGATGATATCGACTTTTTTCCGCTCACCGTAGAATACGCCGAACGACTCTACGCCGGTGGTCGCATCTCCACCTCCCGGTTTATCAAGCGCGAAGGCCGTCCTTCTGAAGGAGCGACTCTTTCGGCTCGAATCATCGATCGATCAATCAGACCGTACTTCCCCAAAGACTTCTTTAACGAGGTCCAGGTCATTGTCACCGTCTTATCTATCGACGAACAGAACGACCCCGATATCTTAAGCATTATTGCCACTTCAGCCGCTCTAGCCATTTCCGACATTCCTTGGAAAGGCCCCATTGGAGCCGTCCGCATGGGCTATTCACCAGATAAGCAATATATCGTTAACCCTTCCAACCAAGACAAGGACACTTCTCTTCTAGAATTAACCCTATCAGGCTCCAACGCTGCCGTTTCTATGATTGAAGCTGGCGCCCAAGAAATTACCGAAGAAGAAATGCTCGAAGCCATGGCCCAAGGTCATCACCAAATTCAGCAGGTCGTTAAACTAATTGAGGAATTTGTTACCAAAGCTGGCAAACCCAAATTCACCTACGAATCGAAGGGTGTCGACGACGAATTGGCCGCCGAGATCACCAAATACGTTGACGCCAACATTGGTACTAGCCTTCTGACTCCAGATAAAATGTCTCGAGAGGACGCTGTTTCCGACTTTACCAAAGAAGTCTTTGCCCAATTTGCCGACCGCGCCACTAATCGAGAAATGGCCGACGTCGTCGACAAGGCTATTAAAAAGCAAATCCGCACCATGATTCTGGCTAAAAAGGTCCGCGTTGACGGCCGCAAGCCCACCGAAGTTCGACCAATTTGGACTCAAGTCGGCGTTTTGCCTCGCACCCATGGTTCCGCCCTATTCACTCGCGGCCAGACTCAGGTCTTGTCCGTAGCTACCCTCGCCTCAACATCCTTGGCTCAGACCATTGATGGTATGTTCGGCGAATCAACTAAGCGGTACATGCACCACTACAACTTCCCGCCTTACTCAGTCGGTGAAGTCCGCCGCATCGGCTCAGTTGGCCGCCGCGAAATCGGCCATGGTGCTCTGGCTGAACGAGCCTTAGTACCGGTCATCCCATCCGAGATCGATTTCCCGTACGCCATCCGCGTGGTATCTGAAACGTTATCATCCAACGGCTCCTCCTCAATGGGTTCCGTCTGCGGCTCCACCATGTCTCTTATGAATGCTGGTGTGCCTATCAGCGCCCCTGTGTCCGGTATTGCCATGGGCCTCATTACTGATGGTAACGATTACGTCATCCTCAGCGACATCCAGGGCATCGAAGACTTTATGGGCGACATGGACTTTAAGGTCGCCGGTACCGCCAAAGGTATTACCGCCCTACAGCTAGATCTTAAGATTACTGGTATTTCTCAGCAAATCCTCCAAGAAGCCTTGGCTCAATCTAAAGAAGGCCGAGCCCACATCTTAGGCGAAATGCTCAAGACTATCAGCCAAACTTCCCAAATGTCTGAGTATGCTCCACGCGTCGAAATGATCAAAATTAACCCTAAGCTAATTGGTGTCGTTATCGGGCCGGGCGGCAAAATGATTAACAAGATTATCGACGAAACTGGCGCCCAAATCGACATAAGCGACGACGGTTCAGTAGCTGTCAGTAGCGAAAAGCCAGAAGGTCTCAAAAAAGCCGTCGAATGGATTAAAGCTCTTACTCTAGAACCAGAAGTAGGTCAGGAATACGCTGGTAAAGTTGTCCGCTTAATGGATTTTGGCGCTTTTGTTGAAATCGCTCCAGGCAAAGATGGTCTTGTCCACATTTCGGAGCTAGAAAACCGCCGCGTTGACAAAGTCGAAGACGTGGTCAAAGTCGGCGACGCCGTCAAGGTCAAAGTCATCAAGATCGACGACCAGGGCCGCATCAACTTATCTCGCAAAATCTTGCTTCCTAAGACTGATGCTCCAGCCGCCACTCCAGCCGAAAAGACGCAGCCAGCTCAGCCTCAAACTGAAGCTAAGAGTCAGCCAGCTAACGACGACCAACAGGCCGAATGGATCAAGCGTCGACGCTAAGCCCAAAATAGAATAGAAATGAGAATATCGAAACAAGCAGAATAAACAAGAAGTCAGTTCTAACTTCGTTATTCAATCTTGTTTCGGTATTCAAACTTCTTCCTTCTCATTTTGCGCCAAAGCATAATGGTATACTAAGCTAATGGACGCCCAAACTGCCCCTTTGCCGTCAAATAGTGGTTCGGTATCAACTGATACTACGAACGCACCTTTACAAACAACTGTGGATTCTCCTATCAGTCAGGAAATCCAAGATTTGCTCAGTCGCACGCAAGCAGCTCAACTCCCTCCAGAGCTAGACGCTCAGGTGCAAGGAATGCTCGTCCGACTTAATCGCTCTTCATCTCAAGTCGGATACTTGTCCGCCTACGAGGAAATGGTCAACTATATTGACTGGATTACCAGTTTGCCATGGCATAAAACGCATCAGGACAACCTAGATTTACGCCATGCCCAAACAGTACTCAACCAAAACCACTATGGCCTTATCCCTATCAAGCAGCGAATTTTGGAATATCTATCCGTCCTCACTTTGCAAAGCCAATCGCAGGATCAGGACTTAGTGGCCCGATCGCCAATTCTCTGTTTTGTCGGCTTACCTGGTATTGGAAAAACCTCTATTGCCGCCTCAATTGCCCAAGCTCTCGAGCGGCCATTTATCCGCATACCTATGGGAGGCATGGGAACTTCATTCCAACTACGTGGTCGAGAGCGGAGCCTACCTTCTGCTGAACCAGGCCAAATCATCAAGTCTCTCCGCCGCGTCCAGGTTAAAAACCCAGTCATCCTGTTGGACGAAATTGACCGTACGGCTGAGTCAGCCCGAGCTGAAATTATGGGCGTACTACTAGAATTACTCGACCCCGAGCAAAACAACGCCTTTAGCGACGCCTTCGTCGATTACCCCTTTAATCTATCTCGGGTTCTATTCCTAGCCTCAGCCAATAACACCAATGGCATTGCCAACGCTGTTCTTGACCGTTTGGAGATTATCCAAATGCCCGGCTACACAGATCAAGAGAAAATCCACATAGCCAGGGAATATTTATTCCCTCGCCAATTGCAATTTGCCAACATCTCCGCCAGCAACATCAGTATAGAAGACGCTGTCTGGCCCATGCTTGTTCGGCCCTTAGGCTTTGACGCCGGAATCCGCACTATGGAACGCACCATCAACGGTATTGTCCGCAAAATTGCCCTACAAATGATTGCCCATAACACCACCCAGTTTCACATCACCACCCAAAATGTGAAACAATTCTTGCCAAATTGGTAGGAGAGAAAACACAAAGTGTAAAGAGTAAAGTGCAAAACCACAGTTTAAAAGTAAAAGCCACATCCAACTTTGCGCTTTAAGTTGTGATTTTGCACTAGCAGCTCTACTCTTTGCACTAGTAAAATAAACTACAAATGGAAAAAGTAACACCATCTTCGACTTCGATCGAAGCAGAAAATAGGAAAAATAACTTATGCCACAATTTTTCAAGCGACCGACCGATAAAACAGGTCAGTCACAACCAAAAAGTAATCAATCAAATAATCAGTCCCGACCTACGCCAAACCGATCTAATCGGCCAGCCGGTCAAACCAACCGATCCAATGGACCGGTTCGTCAGGGTGCCAATAATCGTTCCCAGTCATCCCGCCCAGCCAATCGACCACGCCCAGCCACCCCACAACCAGTCATAGCCACAGCCCAAACCGGCGCCTTTAATAGCAATGACAAAGTTCTAAAAGTCCTTCCCCTAGGCGGTAATGGCATCGTCACTCAAAACATGTTCGCCTACGAATACGGTGAGGACATTGTCCTCGTCGACTGCGGCATGGGCTTCCCATCTGAGGAACTGCTGGGTATCGACATCGTCCTCCCCGACATTACTTACCTCAAAGACAAGCTCCATCGCATCAAGGCTCTGGTTATTACTCACGGTCACGAAGATCACATTGGCGCCACTCCCTACTTGGCTCCCAAGCTAAATGTGCCCATTTACGCTCCTCGCTTCGCTCTGGAGTTGATCAAGTACAAGTTTACCGAATTCGGCGTCAAGCAAGAGTTAAATGAGATTGAGCCTGATAAGGAATACACCTTTGGTCCTTTCACCTTCAAGCCCTTCCGAGTCAATCACTCCATTCCTGATACCTTTGGCTACATCATCAAGACTCCAGTCGGTACCACCGTCCATACCGGCGACTACAAATACGACTGGACCAGCGTCGACGGTACCATAATCGAAGTCGACAAATTGGCTCAAGCTGGCGGCGAAGGTGTATTAGCCCTCATGTCCGACTGCCTGCGCATCGAAAAGCCCGGCTACACTCCTTCTGAAGCTGTCGTCGAAGACCGACTAGACAACGAAATGCGCCACGCCAAAGGCCGCATTTTCTTAACCACTATTTCGTCCAACGTTACTCGTATTCAGCAGGCTATTAATGTCGCCATGCGTTACAATCGCAAAGTTGCCTTTGCCGGCCGCAGCATCGAAAACGTCATGGGCATTGCCACCCGTTTAGGCTACGCCCAAATTCCTGATGGAGTTATCGTTCGCGACACTGCCATTGGCAACCTGCCCGACAACCAGCAGCTCATCGTTCTGACTGGAGCCTATGGTCAAGAAGGCTCCGCCCTGGCCCGCCTAACCGCCGGCCAACACAAACTCTTTGCCATCAAGGAAAATGACTTGGTCGTTTTCTCGGCCGACCCAATTCCTGGTAGCGAAGACAGTATTTACGGCATTATCGACGAACTAACTGAGCTAGGCGCCAAAGTAGCGTACTCAGACATCTTAAATAACCTTCATGTATCCGGTCACGCTGCTGCCGAAGAGCTCAAAACCACGATTGGACTAACTAAACCCAAGTTCCTCATGCCTATTTCTGGTATGGCTCGTCAACTCAAAGCCTACGGCCAAATGGCTCAAGCCATGGGTTACCCGCAGGACAACATCTTTATTGTCGAAGCCGGTCAAGAAGTTCTCTTCGACAACCAAGGTCACGCCAAATTAGGCCAAAAGCATCCTTACAATGGAGTCTTGGTTGATGGACTCGGCGTCGGAGACGTCGGCGAAGTCGTCATTGCCGACCGCCAACAACTCTCCGAATCCGGCGTCTTCATCGTTGCCGCCACGCTCAACAAAAATAAAGAGCTCATTGGCGAGATTGAACTACAAACCCGCGGCTTTATCTATGCTCGCATCAACGAAAAGCTCATGGACGAAGCCAAAGCTATTGTCCGTACTGCTCTCACCGACCAGCAGACCAAAAATCAGGACTGGCCAACCATCCGATCTCGAGTTCAGGATCGTCTAGCCAAATACTTCAAGCAACAAACCGACAGAACCCCCATCATTCTACCCATGTTGCTAGAAGCTAAATAATAACCAAGCCGGGCCTTAAAAAGCCCGGCTTTTTTGTTTGTTGTTAGCCGCTTGGTTATTCGTTTATTCGATGCTTCGTTATTCGTCGTTAGTTCGTTAGTTCGTCATTCATCCATTCATCCCCTTACTCCTGTAGCCGCAGGCTGCACACCTGCCCCGACTGCAACTCGGCGGACCATCCACCAGTGGTGTATAATACCCATGCTACCAAGCACAGCAAAATCTCTATTTTCTAAATTCTAGATTTTATTTTCTAGATTCTATTTTCTATTTTCTAACCCTATGCCTCGACCCAAGAAATACAAGAAAAAGCATAAATTCAAGCTCAAGCGAGATAGCATAAAATCTATCGTTGCCCTAATTTGCTTCGCTCTAGCTGGGCTTACCTTATTGGCCTACATTGGCCAATCCACTGGCGTGGCCAATACGCTTCAAGACTGGGCCAACCACGCCGTCGGTTGGGCGACTTTTCTCGTCCCAGTCGTCCTGCTATTCCTAGGCTTCACCTTATCGCAACTGCGCTGGAAAATCGCCAGTCCTAACATTCCTATTGGCCTCATCATCATCCTCATTGCCCTGGCCGCTCTCCTTCACCCCGTCTCCAGCCTCTTCTCGGACGCAGACTCCCTGCAGAGAGCTCAAGCCGGTATTGGCGGCGGCGTCATCGGCTACACCATCTTTGCCGGCCTATCCGAGTTTGTTACCCCGCTAGGAGCCTGGTTTATCATGACCTTAGTCTTCCTCGCCGGCTGGCTCATTCTGCTCAATACCACCATTAGCTCATTTTTAGACACTTCAACCGAAGTTGCCGCTAAGAGTAAGGGCGCCCTCAATGGCGTCAGTAATCTCACTAAACGCAAAGACAAAGCCGACGCCAATACGCAGCCCGGCTTCGCAGTTAACGAAGGCGGCGTCAAAGCCGCTCCTGTTGCCGCCACCGCTCCTGCTGCTCCCGCCAAGCCAACCAACGAACCGCTCAACTCTACCCAAGTCTTAGCTAACGAAGCTGGCGAAAATGTTATCTGGGAATACCCCCATCTCAACCTGCTATCCAGCACCAACAGTAAAGGCGATCCAGGCGATCTCAAAGGCAACGCCGCCACTATCGAGCGCACCCTAGAATCATTCGGCATTCAAGCCAAAGTTGTCGAAGTAAATATTGGCCCCACCGTCACTCAATACGCTTTGGAATTAGCCTCAGGCACCAAGATTTCTAAAATCACCACCCTGGCTAACGACCTGGCCTTAGCCGTTGCCGCCAAAAGCGGTGCCGTCCGCGTCGAAGCACCCATTCCCGGCAAGAGCCTGGTTGGCATAGAGCTCCCCAACGCCAAGCAAGCTATGGTCGGCCTCCGCTCAATCTTAGAATCAGACGAAGCCAAGCAAATTTCTTCCAGACTATTACTGCCGCTTGGTCAGAGTGTAAACGGTCACCCGGTCGTCGCCGACCTTACCAAAATGCCTCACGTCCTAGTTGCAGGATCAACCGGCTCCGGTAAATCCATCGCCATTAACACCTTTATCTCATCGTTGTTATTCCACAACTCACCATCCGAGCTCAAACTCATCTTGGTTGACCCCAAATTCGTCGAATTAACCGGCTACAACGGCATTCCTCATCTCTTAACGCCAGTCCTAACCGATAACGACAAAGTCGTCTCCGCCCTCAAATGGGCCACCGCCGAAATGGACCGTCGCTACAAAAAACTAGCCGAAGTCGGCGCCCGTAACATTGCCTCCTACAACGAAATGTCCGGCTTCCAGGCCTTACCCTACATCGTCGTCATTATCGACGAGCTGTCCGACCTTATGATGACCGCCCCCGCCGAGGTAGAGGATTGCATCGTCCGTATCGCTCAAAAAGCCCGAGCCGTGGGCATCCACCTCATCCTGGCCACCCAACGCCCTTCTTCCGATATTATCACCGGACTCATCAAAGCCAATATCCCAGCCCGAATCGCCTTTAATGTCTCCTCCAACGTCGACTCCCGAGTCATCCTTGACCAACCCGGCGCCGAAAAACTCCTCGGTAAAGGCGACATGCTCTTTATGCCGCCCGACGCCTCCAAGCCCAACCGTATCCAAGGCAGCATGATCACCGACCCCGAGATAAACAAACTCCTCGATGCCATTAAAAAACAAGGTGTCGTCCCAGAATACAGCGAAGAAGTCGTCACCCAAGCCGTCACTATGTCCGGCCCAAGCGGTAAGTCTGGTGGCGGTGGCGGCAATAGCGATCGCGACCCCCTCTTTGACGAAGCCTTCGCGCAAATTGCCAACCAAGAAACTGCCTCATCATCCTTCCTCCAGCGCCGCTTAAAAATCGGCTACGCCCGCGCCGCCCGCATCCTAGATGAACTAGAATCCGCCGGCATAGTCGGCCCGGCCGATGGCTCCAAGCCAAGACAGATCCTAATCAATAATCCCGAAACATTCTACGGCAGCTCCTCGAGCGAGGAGTAAAATACAAGAAATAAGAGTCCAAATGCCAAGGAAGCTTTAAAGACAAAGAATAAATTGAAGCTTATTCCTTGTGTCTTTATTTGGCATTTGGACTCTTGCCACTTGGCATTTCCCTTTTGGCATTTGGACTCTTGGGTGCCGGGGTCTTTATTTGAGCAAATCTGCTCAAATAAGCTTGCTCGTTCCATCCCCTCCTCACTCCTGTTAAAATACAACTAATGTAAGTAAGGTTCTAGAGTTCAGATTTCACATTTCAGATTCTATCATCTAGCTCCAAGACCCCGAATCCTATTTTCTAGATTCTATTTTCTAACCATGTCCCAGACCCGTTCCCTCAACACCAAATCCACCGGCGACATCCTTCGCAACGCCCGTCTCAAGCAGGGTCTCACCATAGAGCAAGTCAGTAAAGCCATCAACATTCGTCCCTCTATGCTCAAAGCCATCGAAGCTGGGCAGTTCTATGGCCTCACTGACCCCCTCTACCTCAAAGGCTTTATTCACACGTACGCTAGCCACGTCGGCCTCACCGACGCCGAAGTTATGCCCTTCTTCCGTCGCGACTACGACGCTCAAGAACACCAGCAACAACTCACTCAACCCCTAGCCCCTATCCAATCCAAAAAACCCAAGCTCACTCCCGGCTGGGCCATCGTCGGCTTCTTAGTCGTTGCCATCATCGCCGTAGTCGGCTACGCCTACCAACAATACGTTTCTGTCGCCCTCACCCCCCAGCTAGAGCTCCAAACTCCTGCCAACCAGACTAAGTCAGACTCCGGTCAAATTACCGCCAGCGGCCACACCGACCCGGACGCTGCCCTCACGCTTAACGGCCAAACCCTCCAGTTAGAACCAAATGGCAATTTCAAAACCACCGTCGGCTTAGCCAACGGCACCAACACCCTTACCTTCATAGCCACCAACAAATTGGGCAAATCCACCACTATCAAGCGGACAGTCATCTCCACTCAAACCATTGCCAGTCTCACTCCTACCCCAACCATACCCGCCTCCACTACTTCTGCTACCCCCTCCGCCACGCCAACGCCAAACCAACCAGCTCCCATTACTCAACTCGCCGTCGGTCTAATTATCGGTCCATCACCAGCCTGGATAGAAATATCAATTGACGGCCAAGACACCTTTAGTGGCGTCCTCCTCCCCGGAGCCAACCAATCATTTACCGGCAACGCCCGCATTCACTTAAAAACCGGCAACGCCGGCTCCACTCGCGTCATCCTCAACGGCCAAGACCAAGGCACCCTAGGCCCCGACAACCAAATCGCCGAACGCGACTTTACCAAATAGAAGCTTGCTTGCCTACTAGTCAGGCCTATTCATTCAATGGTAGAATAGGTAAGAATTTCAAGCTTAAGATAAAAGCGCCACTTCGCTCTAGATCCTATCTCTAGCTTAAGTCCAAAAGTGGTGCTGTAGAGAAGCTCCTCATTCGCTTTAACTATAAACGAAAAACTATAAACCATAAACTACTTAAGGACACTGCCCATGTTTGAATCCCTTAACGGAACCCAAATCCTCCTCGCTATCATGATCGTCTTGCTCGGCGTGACGCTCGTCATTGTCGGCATTCAACTCTTCTTTGTCCTCAAAGACCTGCGCAAAAGCCTTAACCGCACCGAGCGCATCTTGACCGACATGGAGCAAATTACCTCCAAGCTTATCACCGAGCAACAATACGTCGATGAAATCCTCGAAAGCGCTCATCGTCTCATGCAGACCGTCTCCACTGGCACCAACGCCGTCTCATCCTTAACCAAAATGATCGGCCCCGCCTCCATCGGCATGTCTTTCCTTAAATCATTTACCGCAATTATGAACAAGCGCAGCCACGGAGAAGATTCCCATGAGTGAAAACAAACAGCCGCTTGAAGAATCTCAGGGTCAAAGCTTTGTTGTTGGCGCCGCCATTGGCGCAGTAGTGGGTGGCATAGCCGCCATGCTCCTCACCCCCAAAACCGGCAAAGAAATGCGCGCCCTCGCCCGGGAATACGCTAAAGAGTGGGAAAACGAAGCTGGCGACTTTGCTGTCGAAGCCAAACAAATCATCGGCGCGCTTAAAGACGCCCTCGAAGAAGGCACAGATCAGGTTGCTCAGAAAGCTCCGGAGATAGCCGCTCAAACCGTCCAAAAAGCCTCTCAAGCCGCCGAAATAGTCGAAGACTCCTATACTAACTCTCGCGACACTGTCAGCGAAATGGTTGAAACCTTCCGCAGTCAATGGCAAGAGCTCGAAGAAGAACACCAAGCCAAGCAGGCTACTTCTCGCTTCCGCGGCGTTAGTCGTACTTGGGAAAATGGCGACTCAGATAGCAGCGAAGACAAAGAAAATACTGCCTATGTGGAAGAGTTGCACGATCAAGCCCAGGCAGCCGCTGTTGCCTCTCGCCCAACGTTAGCCCAATATCGCCAAGCCGCTCGTACTAAAACCGAGCCCAAGCAAGACGATAAAAAGCCAGAAACTCCCAAAGCTTCATCCGCCAAGCCTGCCTCAACGGCAACTAAAGCTAGTGATGACGCCAAAAAGCCAGCCAAAAAAACCACTGGCCGTAAACTCCTCTTCCGCAAAACAAAATAAACCAACTCTAACCAGCAGCAAGCAATCGCACTCGCAGCTAAACAAAAACCTCCCTAATAGGAGGTTTTTGTTTGAGGACCCAATACCCAAGCTAAGCTTGGGGGAGATTGGACGATTAAGCTGCTCGCTTTAAAAACGGCAACCCGCTGCGCTGATTTTGCACAACCTGCCACCCCTCTGGCATATCAATAGATCCTTCGGGTTTAACTGAGAAGAAATAAATCGTCTGCTGTTTACCGGTATTCTTTAAGGTCACAACCTTAGAATGAAGATGGTACGTCTTACCAGATTTTTCACTAACAACACTGTAAGCCATAACATTCACCTCCTTCCGCAAGAGTCAAATAACATCAAATCGTACTTCTAATTCCACTTTAAATTTATATCTGAAAGACTCTCTGATATCATGCTACACTACTCCATCCACCTCTGGGAAGAGGCAAGCATGAATAAAACAACCACCGTACCACTTCTTCACCTCCACGCATTCATACAAACAAAAGCGTAAACATGTCAGCGTGTAGGCGAGTAGCTATGTTGACGTGTAGACATACTTCTTATCGCGTAAACGTGCAAACGTGCAAACGTGCAAACG
>CAZHWT010000034.1:0-14327 GCA_964536215.1 uncultured Candidatus Saccharibacteria bacterium | reverse complement strand
TAGAGTCAGGCAAACCGGTCGTTAGCAAATAACCTTGCCAAAGTCGATCTCCGACCGCTAATTCCAGATGCTGCAAATCTACTAGGTCTGGCTCCTCCCGTACTTCATATAGATTATAGGCGCCAGTCGCCAGTATATGGTCAACCTTATGGGTCTTATGCGATGTGACTAGTATCTCACCAATATCGTTCGCCGCAACCCAGGCAAAAGTTTCTTTATCGTCCAATGTTAGTATTTTAGTTTGACCCTTTGTTTCTATGAGGCGATAGCTGCCATGCTGGATCCGATTTATCATCTCTTATACCTCCCTGCGCCGTATTAACTTAGTAGTAATACATTGCACTCTTGCTGTCTATGCTTGTGGTAAATCCATAATTTGAATATGATTTTCGACCCAGATAAAATCGTCCAAGCTCATGACATCGCGATAGGCATACTCCATGCTGAGTGGATCGCGAACTGTACCATGTAATACCACTGCACCGTTAGTTACCTGAACGAAAATACGGTCTTTGTCTTGATTAGATATGCGGGCATCATGGGTAATCAACTTATTTAGCTGATGAGTCATTACGGCATCTTTACATTGCTTAGTAGACATCACCCACCTTTCATGAGGCATCAATCTATCGCCAGGTTGTTCACCCAGGGTATGAGAAGTAGTAGTCATACGGGCTTACCCCACTCTTGCTATTAATAGATATATAATAGCGAGGAGACTTAGGTGATGGCTGTAATAATAATTACAAAAGAGGGAAATAAAATAAGGTCTAATATAGAGGCAAGAGACTAACGTTGCCCTTGCCTCATATATTTGGAAGCCGATGTTGTCTAGCTGTAGGTCATATCGGCCTTGATAAGTATTCGGCCCAAAGAGGCTATACCTATAAGTGTGCCAGCGATGATAGTCGCCCACATGGCAGTCGTTGCTTCAGTATAGCTAAGAACAAAAGGTGCTCCGATGGCGGCTAGTCCCAAGATGCCAGCGAGCCAGTATTCGATCGGATCCTTGTCTTTCTCAACAGCTTCAAAAGCAGACACTAATACAACACCTGCCCCTATTAGCAAGCTTGTCCAAAGAGCGGCTGGGTTATCGGTATACTGGAGAACAAACGGAGCAGCAGCCAACAACACGCCGAGAATTGCAGTTGCCCAATACATAAAATTCACCTCCCTTCGCTATTACACTATCAACTTACCGCAATATGAGATAGGAGGCTGTAATATACCTTACTAAGCTAAAGAGTGGGTCTGCTCGTTTGCTTGGTCGTGCACGTGCGTTGCCCCCGCCAGGAAGGACAGGCTACTGCAGTAGTGACTCTAACGTAGACAGGTTATAAATGATTAAAGTAGTGCCGCGGTAGCCAATAATATGCTGCTTTTCTAGCTTACTCATTTCTACGCTGGTTGTTTCTCGAGCTAATCCAGCATAGGTGGCAATATCTTTGTGAGTTAGGCGTATTTTTATAGCTATCCCTTCTTTATCCGTTGTGCCGAAGTGTCGGGCTAAATAAATCAAGATAGAGATCACCCGCTTGTATGCACTTTGCAGCGACAGGGATTCGACGCGTAAGAGGAGTCCGTTGAGTCCATAGAGTAGGCGCTGAGCCAAAGAAAAGAGAATATCAGGTTGATCTTCTATGAAGGCAATAAATTTATCGGCAGGGATGATACGTAATCGCGTGGCGGTGACGGCTTCATAAGTATGCCGGTTGGGCAGTCTGTTCATGGCCCACATCAGTGGAAAAAAGGAGCCTGGTTCGAACAGATGAACCGTCAGTTCTTCACCTTCATCCGAAATAATATATTGCCGAACCTGACCAGACTCAAGCCAGTAAATACCACCCGGTTCTTCTTCAGCCTCAACAATGATTTGCCGCGCAGCATATTGTTGCGGTGCAAAGTTATTAGCGAACGTCTCTATTTTTTGTTGAATGTTGGCCATGATTACTCCTGCCAAATATGGGGGTTGTAAGGCATCTTACTGAAACATAGCTTTAACAATAGTATAACCGAAAGTATAACAAGTAATGAAGGGAGGACAAGAATGAATGCAGTGCAAAAAGGTAATGACGTAGGACGGAAACCCGCGGACAACTCACTCGATGGTCAATTTACAAAGCTGCTGCCCTGCTTGCAGGACACATATGACGATCTGCCCCTGCTGGATATCATGATAGGGAGAGGCGCTAAGCCAAACACGTTTCGTAGCTCAGTAGCTGTATACCTGGAAGATGGTACGCTGCAAGCGCACGCAGACGATCATTCCATCGAGCAGGCGTTAAAAAGAGCCGTAGTATTAGTCTCAGATAGAGTAACTTCCCATAATCAGGCTGCCAAACGGCGTCGAACTACATTTCAAAGGATATTCACTAACCCAGAAAACTAGGAGTATGCCATGTATTACCAAAATATTAAACAGCTAACTAAGGCTAATAGCGATTTTCGCAAAGTCCTGTATACCTCGCAACACGCTCAGGTCGTAGCAATGAATCTAAATCCTGGTCGAACGAGTGGTGAAGAAATTGACCCTTTGCACGACCGGATATTTCTGATTATGGCTGGGCTGGCCGAAGCCGTAGTTGGAGGGCTGGCCTTTCAAGTGTCTGCTGACGATCTGGTTGTAGTTCCAGCGGGGATGAAACACAATTTTCATTGCTTAGGTGGCCAACCTCTCAAGGTCTGTGTGATATATAGTCCTGCCGCACTTGCAGATGGAACTATTCAGGCGTCAAAGTTCCAGCCAAAATCCGTAGCTGTCAAGAAGTGGGTACCAAATAATTCCGATTCACTGCTAACCAAAACAGCACATTAGTAAAAATAATAGAGAAAGTGCATCCTGCATCAACGACAAACACTCTTAGGTATTCAACGCAACAAAGAAAGGCCAAGTAAGATAAACGGTTGGTCTATAGAGACTTGGGCCGATGGCCGACTAATTACGCTTCACCTAGATAGCTTGATAACCGTTGTTCATAATAGTCAACGTCTCTGAGGTTTGTTAAGTTTAATTCTTCAGTATAGCCGGAAGCCGTAAACAGGCAGTGAATATGACCAAAATTGAGTCTCTTGCCTATCCAGCTTTGCCGTTTATAGACCGACTTTAGCTGGCTCAGGTCATACAGCTGCTCCTTTTTGGTCAAAATACCCCTACGCACCACTAGCTGGTTCTTAACTATGAATGTACTCCTCTCAAACCAGTATAAAACCGCGTGCAGTACGGTATAGGCAACAATGAAGAACTTGATGGTATGAAACAGCCACAGCGTGATAATGAATGGGACGTGGAATGCGGCGGGAGGATTAAATAAAGCATATATCACAATGGTTAAGGCAAATAAAGTGTCAATTAAGAATAGCAACGCGAATAGCTGCCAGGCAAAAACGATCGAACTATAGCGAAAATGTAGACAACCTTCTTCGTTCATCAGTAGTTTCCTCGTGTGTATCGCTCTGCACGATTTTAGTGAGCATTAATAGCGGCGATAGTGGTTAATGAAGCATGATGAGCAACATCATCTTGTGCTTCAGTGATATGTTTACTCCATTGCTCTACTCTAGTCAATTCACCAGCCTTTAGGGGCCCTTGCTTGTTTTCTACGAAAAATCCGGCTGGTGTCACTATTTCCAATCCACCTTTAGCACGTAAGCTGGCAGCCATTTTTTTCTGCTGCATAACCTAGAAGTTTTAAAATCACCTGCAAGACTGCGCCATGATCGCGCCCGTCTAGTCTGGTGTCGAAGGTGGCAAAGGCTATGCCCTTCAGCGAAGAGTTTGGTAGCTCCACGACACATCGCTGTATTGCTTCGGTGGGTCGACCCCCTATTGTTGGCGAGCCCAGCAATAGTAAGTCTGTATCTGCCAAGAGCCTGGCGGCAAAATCTGAGACGTGGATCACTTTGGCGCCTGGCAGAATCTCGGCTAAATGTAAGGCTATTTGACGAGTGTTGCCATAGTTAGAATCGTAGACAATAAGTGTTGCCATGCTATAGATCTCCTTATTTACTATAGTATGCTGTTATTTCTCTCAACGCAGTAAGAAATCTTACTCCCCATGATTCTATTATTAGGGCAGGCGAATATCTTTAGATCAGTCGATCACACAAAGCATTGTTGATGAAACTCAGTGCTGCAGTGGTAACGATGATATAATTAACGCATGGGAAAAATGGCTATATCAACCAATAGTACGGTGGACGAATATCTCTCTACTCTCGATGAGCCAACAGTTCAGGATGCTGAAGTCTTAATCGAGATATTGCAGCGTATTAGCGGACAAGAGCCCAAGCTGTGGAATGTGGGTACGATTGGCTTTGGCATCTACCATTACAAATATAACAGCGGTCGAGAAGGCGATTGTCAGACCATTGGCTTTTATCCCCGCAATGGCAAGATAACTATTTATCTTATGGACGGCACCGTGCGCTACTCTGAATTTCTAGCTCAGTTAGGCAAACACTCGACCAGTAAAGTGTGTCTGTATATTAAACGACTCAGTGATATAGATTTACCAACCCTCGAGCAAATTATGCAGCAGTCGTACCAGTACGTTAGCTCTCAAGACGGTCACATGCACCGGGCTATGGAGTAATCAACGGCTATGGCCAAGCTCATTTATCTTATTACTACTTCAATTGACGGCGTTGTTGCCGATAAACATGGCAACTTTGATTGGGCTATGCCCAGCCCAGAAGTCCATATGTTTGTCAATGATACGGTGCGCAATGTTGGTACTTCCTTGCTCGGTCGCAATATGTACGAGGTGATGAAGGTTTGGGATGAAATTCCAACTGAAGGTATGAGCGGACCATATATGGATGGTCCTAGCCCAGAAATGAACGACTACGCCAAAATTTGGCAGTCAACCAAGAAAATCGTCTACTCCACTACTCTGTCCGGAGTTTCAATCGCTAACGCTACCGTTGAGCAATCCTTCGACCCAACCGCCATTCAAAAAGCCGTCGCCGCATCCGACAAAGACTTTGACATCGGCGGTCCCCACTTAGCCGCGCAGGCCATTAAAGCCAATATTGTCGACGAATACCACCAAATTATCGCTCCCGTCGTCATCGGCAACGGTAACCATTGGCTCCCACAAGATATCAAGATTAACCTCAAGGTGATTGATGTGCGACAGTTCAAAAACGGCTTTGTGCATCTTCAATATAGTAAGATGTGAGCACTTTTGTAGATAAACAAAAGACCCCTCGGCATAAATACCAAGAGACATTTAACCGCATCGTAAATGCTAGAATAAAGACATGGAATCAAAAACTTCTAATCTAAAAAGAATGGATAATATTGGCATTGTAGTGGAATCGCTCGATGAAGTTGTTTCATTTTTCGCAGAGCTTGGTTTGCAGTTGGAAGGACGAATGATGGTTGAAGGAGAGTGGGCTGGGAAAGTTACGGGACTAGACAATCAACAGGTTGAGATAGCTATGATGGTTACGCCAGACGGACATAGCAGATTAGAACTATCACGCTTTCTTACTCCGCCTGCAGTTGCTGATCACCGCGATGCTCCTGTCAACGCGCTGGGGTATCTTCGAGTCATGTTTACCGTTGAAGATCTTGACGATACAGTCTCCAGGCTCCAGCAGATTGGCGCCAAGCTGGTCGGAGAGATTGTGCAGTACGAGAACATATATCGCTTGTGCTACATCCGCGGCCCTGAACATCTCCTCATCGGCATAGCCGAAGAGCTTAATCACCAATAGCTGAAAGCTAAATATACGAACCGTTTATTATTTATCACCCCATACTAATTTCAATCAGAGATGAAGGTATAAACTGAAGCATTCAGCTAATGCAGCGTTTCGCCTCGGTTTAGCATGTCGATAAACTTGGCAATTCTAGCTTGTCTGGTCTCTGGTTTTTTAGCGGTTTGTATTCGCCAGCAGAAGGCGTAGACATTAGCTTTGTTGAGCGTAGCAAAAAACTGCTTAGCTTTAGGGTTTTTGTCTAAGGCCGCTTGAAAATCCTCAGGAATACTACTGGAGCTCGGCGAATCGTAGGCAGCCTGCCATCTGCCGTCCCGTTTGGCTAAATCTACAGCCGCTAGTCCGACTGGTTGCATTTTCCCCGTTTTGATCAGATTCTCAACCTTAGCCACATTCACCTTTGACCAAACGCTCTTCGGTCCCCTGGGCGTAAACTTCTGTAAGAAATAATCAGTATCATACGCTTGCTTTTGGCTATCTATCCAACCAAAGCACAACGCCTCATCAAGTGCTTCCTGGTATCTAACAGATTTCTTGCCAGACGACTTCTTAGCATGCTTAAGCCATACTCCTTGTGATTGGTTATGGTTCTCCTGCAACCAGTCATGCCAATCCTTTTGTGAAACAAACAGCCAAACAGGCAAATCCTTAAATGTATCCATTATTTAATAATAACAATAAAAACCTCTTTAAAATAAACTTTCACTTCCACGGTCCAGATGATTATCCTTTATACCTCGCATTACTAGGAGTAAAAATATATAATTAGGCGATCATAGAGTCTCCCTGCAAGACTTTATAATCTGACAGCGTTCGGATAAGGTATGAAAAATCCCGCTCCCCTGATGAGGAGCGGGAAATGAAACTTGCTAGGCTGCGGATATCGGTACCATATTGGACACTCGACGCAGTAGCCACGTATGTGAATGACGGCGCTTGAGATACCGCTTGCGTCCCCTCCCTGAATTGCTCAGTAAGTAGAGAACGTACGACGTGCTTGCCGAAATAAGCAGCGACACCCCAAGAGCAGCAACGCTGTGCGCCAAAGGACTATTGAGCAACCCTGCTAGAAGGCATGGCGCTGCTGTCAAGCTTAATCCCCAAGCAACCCATCGACAATCATGCGCTTCCGCTAGATTAGTCAAGTAGGATTGCCTCTCGTTCATTAGCTTCCCCTCAAATATTCCGAATGCTAATCCCATTAGCATTGCCACGATAGACAATGCCTTGAACAAGGTGTACAGCCAGAAGATGCCGATCATCGTATCCCTCAGGCTACTGGACAGATATATGGCCGACAGCAGGACGGTGAGGTAGCTTACCCCGAGACTAATCGTCTCGAGTAGCTTTTCAAGACCAACTCGGAAAACGGATGCTGTATACTCAACCGCATGAGCCATAGGGGTTAAGGCTCTAGCCATAAGACCATCGATGATGCCAATGATAGCCACGGTGCGCCAGCGCATGTCTTTCTCCTCTCTTTTAAAGTGCCTTAAATCCGAAGACAGTTATTATAATAAAATTATAGGGTATAGTCAATAATGACAAATATTAATAGCCAAAAAGCTATTAATGTGTTAGATAAATACGAGATGACGCAAACTATATGACTTTCAGTAAATCACTAATCTCTGAAAATTAGACAGTTAAGCGAATTCATACTGAGGAACACCGCAATACTATATATATGGAATGAAATACATATAAAAATAATATTGACATAGTTATAGGATGTATGTTATAGAGTAATTGCTTTATTCGTTCCAAGCATGAGGAGAAAGTCATGGAACGTGTGGCCCCCGCCCGCAAAGCGCAGGCTTTTCGGATCTTGGCTAAAGTGAATGATCATGCGCACAGTATGGTCTTTGCTTTTCTAGTATTCGGCCACTTGATTATTGGTTTCTGGTGGCACCTGTTATTTATTTTCGTCGTTGTAAGGCTTCAGCTTGCTTTCCGCGGTTGTCCAATGACTATTTTCTCTAACTTCCTGCGAAGGCAGGCGGATGGAGGAGAGCATGATGAATTGTTCGGCCTTGGGGCTACGGAGAAGCTTTACGATCGGATTGGCAACTGGGCCTGTCCGGTAATTTTTGTAACATGGGTTCTAGTCAGCTTGACTGTTGAACTCGCACTAGGTCTCTGGAATTAACCCTCCACCGAGAGTTGACTCCAAAGGTCTACTTGCCCGCTCTGCAAATAACGCCAGCGCAAAAACGTACGGTCGTTCATCTGAGCCTAGCAGCGGTATCTGCTAGGCTCACTTTGACGCCAACACCAGAAAAAACCTCTCAAAATCCCCCACCATCATAGCGATGCTGGGGGATTTTGTGTAGGAAGATTTCTTACAATCCCCTGGTCTACCATTTACAAGCATCTAGTCTGCCTGAAGCAGCGGTGTCACTATAGTGTTGCGTAGTATGCTATGTGACAAAGCTATTTTAACTCAGACAAATCATGGCAGGCAATTAGGATTTCCCTGCTAACGAATTGTATGTTTAACAACTTTAACGACGCGAAAAATGAAGAGTAGGCTTACGGATTTAGTTATGCCCCGCTCATTGCAAGCGGGGTGATAAAAGGATTACTGGTTGGTCTGACACATCCTTTCTGCTTCCGCAACGTCCGCCTCCGCTCCCAAGTTATGAAGCAGAAGAGTTGACAAGACGAGTAGACCGCACGGAATCAGCACAATGCCGTTTAGAAGCCAACCGACAAGTGTTGCTGACGACACGAGTGTTCGACATGGAGCATCCGATACCCCATTGTCGAACAAATCACTGAATTTGTTAATTAATATAGCCCAAAGTGCCTCATCTCAATGGAACCATTTTGGCACTGGGAGGAATATTCCACATCATTGCATAAATTAATTCATACTATTAAAATTGCAGTTTTAATAATCTTCTCCTAATTTCCAGACCGCTGAGTAAACGCAGGGATGGACATTTTGCCTGACTTGCAAATACCGTCGGGCGTATGTTGCTGGCACAATAGATAAATTGCACACCTATTCTTGTAATCGTTGTTACAAGAACTGCTGCCTATTTAGCGAGGCTGCACATTTATGTAGTATGAATACCCACCATCCGACTAATAAAAATATCCTCATGATTCAGGACTATGAGGATATGCTCGAGAGACCGCTAAGTTTGCATTAAAACAAGCTACTCCAAAAGCTTTGATGGTTGGAGCGCGCTATTTAATAGCAATATTTCAAGTTGGATGTTAGATACCATCTAGAGAATTAAAGACGGCTGCTAATGGTTATAGCTAAAACCCAAACAGCGCCAATTGAAGGCGCTGTTTATCTTCGCGGGTGCATTTTTTATGCCGCAGGCTTAGTGCTTGTCTTGGCAGAAACGAGTTCCAGCAGTACAGCAACAGCAGACAATCCAACTAAGACGTAAACGATCCGTGAAAGTACGCTCATATCCCCAAAGATAGCTGCCACCAAATCGAAGTCCAGTAGACCCACCAAAAGCCAGTTAAGACCGCCAACAATAAGCAGAACTTTAGCCACTAAATATAGGTTAGTCATGGTATTCACCTCCTCTCAGTGCACGGAGTAGAAAATTAGTAATTTTTGTCGCTAGCTGATTCTTCTCAGTTTGAGGCAATATATAAGGGTAATATTCCAATAAGTATCCGTTCACCGCATGAGTCATTACTTGAGCATCAGATACCGAATCCCGAACTTCAAATTCACCGCTAGCGACACCAGACTCAACCACCTCAAGCATATGCAGATACGCCTTCTCTGGGAGTACGCCACGGTCATTTTTCTGGTACAAATTGCGATAGGCCAAGTAATATTTAAGCACTGCCACTACCTCTTCAGCGTGATCTAGTTGAAACTCTACTAACTGCTGCAGCTTAGCCGCTGCCGTCGGTTGGGCCGGCAGGTCTGCCCGCAAGCGGCCTAGCTGAGTATTCGTCTCATCAAACACCGCTTTAAGCAAACTATCCTTATCGTGAAAATAATGATACAGAGACGACACCGACATAGAGCAGCTCATGGCTACCTGCCTCATTCCCAGCCCAACAGCCCCATGCTCAGCTAAAAGCCTGCGAGTGGTAGCGACAATAATTGTTCGTGGATCTAAGGATTTCTCATTCATAAAACCATTGTAACGAACGTTCGTTACAGTGTCAAGAGACAAAAGTATTGGTGCTTAATTACCCATAACAAAGCGCAATAAAGTCTGACGGGTCAGGCTGTTGACTATCCGCCCGTTTCAAGGCATAATCATGACTATATTCGGGTTTAGTATGGGTATTTATTATGATTGCTTCTATTAACGAACAAGTGGCCGTATATTTTGTCTTCAGCTTGGACGGGGCCAAACGGATCCCCTTGTTTATTAAGTGGAAACATAAATACCTCAAAGTCAAAAGTGTTGGCTTTCATCATTACTTTAAAGAAGGCAAAAAGCTATTCCACGTCTACGAGCTTGTTACAGACACCAATGTTTTTATGCGCTTAAAGTTGGATACGCAGAGTCTTATCTGGACCTTGGAGAAAGTTAGCGATGGACAGGCGGAATGACTTTTTCAATCCTGCCCCACCCACAATCTTGCATATTGATCTAAACTCATGCTTTGCCACGGTCGAGCAACAGGCTAATCACAAGCTCAGAGGCAAACCAATCGGCGTCTCCCCTATCGGCGGCCAATACGGCTGTGTCATTGCTCCCTCTATCGAAGCCAAGGCTTTAGGAATTAAAACCGGCATGAGGGTAAACGAGTGCTTAAAAATATGCCCCACCATGCTCATACTTCCACCGGACCCTTGGAAGTACCGCTTTGTTCACGTTCAATTCCGCAAGCTGCTGGAAGAATACTCTCCAGAAGTCCACCCTAAATCCATTGATGAATTTGTAGTTGACCTCAAAGGCACCCCAGCTTTGCAACGTGGCATTAAAAAAGTCGGCCGGGAAATTAAACGCCGCATCAAAGCTGAGATTGGCGACTATTTAACCGTCTCCATTGGCATTGCGCCTAACCGCACTCTGGCAAAACTAGCAGCTGGACTCCATAAACCAGACGGGTTGGACATTATAGATATCAACAACTACCTAGATATCTACAAATCTATCTCGCTTAAAGATTTGCCCGGCATAGACAAAGGCTTTTCGGGCCGGCTGGCCCTTATTGGCGTCTACACTGTCCTGCAGATGTTAGATTGTGAATTAAAGGAGCTAAAGCAAGGGTTTAGATCGGTCGTCGGCGAGGATTGGTTTGCCCGGCTGCGCGGCTGGGAAGTAGACAATGTGGAATGGGCCACCAAAAGTTTTAGCAACCAGCGAGTTATCTATCCAGCCATCATCAATCCTGACGATATTTTAGCCAGATTGATGTTCTTAACCTGGAAAACCACCAGCCGCATGCGTATAAATGGCTACCAAGCCCGGCATGTATTCTTTGGGTTTAATTATAGAATTGGCTATTACTGGGAAGGCAAAAGAACCCTGAAACACTACACCTTCTCCTCTACCGAAATATTTAAGATCTTCAAAGAAATATTCCGCTACGAAGCTCCAAGAGATTACATCAGTCAAATATTCGTCGGCGTAAGCGATCTAAAATCCCGCACCGAGCTACAAATGCAGGTATTCCAAGATATAGAACGAGAAAGCGCGCTCTACACTGCTGTAGATAAAATCGAACACGAGTACGGCAAAAACACCATCAAACCAGCTATAATGCTAGGCACAGAAGGCATAGCCTCCCACCGCATACCCTTTAACGCCGTCAGAGAAATGGAACAGTATTTGTTTAACGGTGATGATTTATCAGAGTAAAGAGCGTAACGCAAACAGTAAAGAGGCATATAAATGATAGAGTCAAAGCTAGGGTATCTAAATAAAATACGCTTACTTAGCGAGCAACTAGTCCATGAGGATCCAGGCTGCTATACACTGGCGCAGAAAATACTACACGCTACCTTCTTAAGAAACTACAGACAAATGGCTGCCATAGAAGCCTTGGTCACAACGACACAAGATCAGTTAATAGGCTCAAGCAGTATGGATCTAGTTCGACGTTCGCTAGAGGATTACGCAAGCATAAAATATATTTTTCACAAACGAACTAATCAAAGAGCAAATCTATTCGCAGATTATCGTCATGTTGAACGGTATCAAATGATGACATATCTGATAGATGTGGGAGCACCAAGAGATGCCTCTCAGGATAAAGAAGTAGATAAGGAGTACCACAGGGTAAAGGATCAATTTCTGATCAAAAACCTAAAGAGCAGCAACCACGGTAAGCCACGAAAATTGTGGGCAGGCGAAGGTAGGGGGGTTGATTGGATGCTTGAATATTTGTTTAAGAATAAGCTAATCAGCAAATCCAGATATAAAAGCTACTCGCAAGTATACATTTGGGGAAGCCAAACAAATCACTTTTCCGCAGAAGATATACTTAAAACATTGGATGACAATTTTAATATAAAAGACGATAGTACGCTTGAAACTGCTGTAGCAATGGCAGGATTGTTAGGAATAGACTTTCTAGTCTTGTACATTACTAAAACGCCCGATAATTCTGCAAAATATACACAATTAGAAGGTGAGCTCACTGCTTTTATCAAGCATATGGCTCAAGCAGATGAAGGATATAGCCTATGTGTGGTAGATACACCTTAACTCATCCAGAACAAATCAAAGAGCAATACAACATTGTTGAGCACGAGTATAATATTGCTCCAAACTACAATGCTGCGCCGACGCAGATCATGCCAATCATTCATAATGACGGCAAGGACAAACATCTGGAACTTATGAAATGGGGCTTAATCCCCTCTTGGTCTAAAGAGCCAGTTATGAAGTTTAGTACGATCAATGCTCGGGCCGAAGGTCTAGAAGACAAGCCAACCTATCGAGCCTCTTTCAAGCGCCGACGCTGTCTTGTACCCGCTGATGGCTTTTACGAGTGGAAAAAGACTGATGATGGCAAGCAACCATATTATATAAAACTAAAGAATAGTGACCTATTCAGCTTTGCAGGGCTATGGGATAGTTGGCATTCTCCAGATGGTAGCAAACTGCACACCTATACTATTGTAACTACCACGCCAAACGAACTAATGAAAGAGATTCACGATCGCATGCCCGTTATACTTGAACGACAACATGAAGAAGCCTGGCTAAATCCAGACATAGAAGATCCAATCACCCTTCACTCATTCTTAAAGCCTTACAACGCAACTAAAATGGAAGCCTTCCCAGTATCTAAAAGCGTCAACAATGTGAAAAATAACCAAGCCGACCTCATCGGTCCCATAAACAGCGCCTAGTTCAGACTAAGCTAGGCGCCATGTGCTCCACTGAATGCCAACATTCCGCCGGCGGACATGGCTCAACAAACGTATCCCCATGATACAAGGATTCTGAGGACGGTTTGGCTCGTGGATGGCATTTTGTTCGAGCAAGTATGCCGTTAGATAGATGAAATTTGTTGCCAAATTCTTATTGACCGATTAGGTAGCTCTTAGATAGGCTCGTACGTAATTAAGCCTATGCTTACAACAGGTACGAATAATACGCTGAGTTAGGAGTGAATAATCTTATGGCAAGAACGGCAAACAAGCATGACGTTATTTTCGGTAGTCTTGCCATCAAATTCGCGAGGCTTAATGTGGTGAGGCTGAAGAATTTCGTCTTGACGTGAAGTGGCAGACATAACTCCACCGCCACAACCAACACAACCGCCAAATTCTTCAAATAATCGCTTTTTGAGACTTTTAGGGAACTACCCGTCTCTAGGCTCTTCTGCTTGTTGACCCTCCTGCCTCAATTGATTTAAATACGATTGCGCCAGGTATACTATAGACATGTCTGGGCCATTGAAGGGGCTTAATCGGGCTTGTATTTCTGCAAATACCTACCCACTCCCCTCATGCACATGCGCGTGTTCTATGCTCTGACGGTCTATTTTGTGTTGGACTGTATCAATTGTCGATAGGCGCTCTTTAGCTGCTTTTGTATTTGGATTATAAGTGCCCGTTTCCAGTGACATTGTGTCATTGTATCAAACCGCCATACGCGATTGCTAGCGTAATGTTGGTGGGGAGGAATATGTTTGGACTGGTGAAGAGTCTCCTATTTAAAATACTTCACTTCTCATCTGCAGCGTGCTGCGAAAGTACAGAACTTCCTAACAATTTAGCATGCTTAATAGTAGTCATAGTCATAGTCATAGTCCTCGTTAACGAACCGGTGCGCTACTCGCAGGATTCGACGTACGACCTGGACGTACAAAATGTCGCTGGGAGGCGTATCTAACTGTTACAAGAACTGCTACCTATTTAGCGAACCCTTGCGTAGCAAGGATTTGACGACTGACCAGCCAATCAAAAAACCGCCTCAGGAATAAATTCCAAAGACGGTTTTTTGGTGAGCCGGGAGGGAGTATTCCGTTTCGCTCCATATATATAGTTCGCACTATTGTGGTCGTCGCCACAATAGCACTCTCCTACTTATCGAACCATTCACTTCGTGAAGGATTCGTGCCTACTACCCAGCCCATCAAAAATCCCCCACAACCTTACGGTCATGAGGGATTTTTGGTGACCCGGATGCAATTTTGATCGAACACCT